>NZ_JAUMZG010000013.1:12529-35497 GCF_030528245.1 Campylobacter sp. | reverse complement strand
GCGTCTCTGGTGAGCGTCACTGACTTCAAATCAGATGAAAGGGTAGCTGGCTATCTTTTGGGGAGTTCGATTCTCTCATCTTCTCGCCAAATTTTAAGGAAAATAATGAGCAAGGCAGACATCATTGTGGGGATTCAGTGGGGCGATGAGGGCAAGGGCAAAATCGTCGACAAGCTATGCGAGCATTATGATTTCGTTTGCCGCAGTGCGGGGGGGCACAATGCGGGGCATACGATTTGGGTCGATGGGACGCGCTATGCCCTGCACTTGATGCCCTCAGGCATTTTGCATCAATCCTGCATCAATATCATCGGAAATGGCGTGGTCGTTTCGCCCGAGATTTTGATGGCGGAAATGGCGCAGTTTGAAAACCTCAAGGGTCGCCTTTACATCAGCGATAGGGCGCATTTGAATTTGAGGCATCACTCCCTCATTGACATCGCTAAAGAAAGACTCAAGGGCAAAAACGCCATAGGCACCACGGGCAAGGGCATAGGCCCCTGCTATGCGGATAAGATCAATCGCATCGGGCACAGGATGGGCGAGCTAAGAGAGCCTGAAAAACTTTGTGCGTCCCTGATGAAACACTATGCGGATAACCGAATTTTTTTTGATTTTTTGGAGGTTGCGATACCGAGCGAGGATGAGCTTTTGAGTGATTTGAAGCGCTTTGGTGAAATTCTAAGCCCCTTCATCACGGATACGACAAGAATGCTCTGGCAAGCCCTAGACGCGGACAAAAGAGTGCTTTTGGAAGGGGCGCAGGGGAGTATGCTAGACATCGATCATGGCACTTATCCTTTTGTTACCAGCTCGAGCACGGTTGCGGCGGGGGCACTGACGGGACTGGGGCTCAATCCCAAAGAAGTGGGCTCCATCATAGGCACTCTCAAGGCCTACACGACAAGGGTGGGTAATGGCGCCTTTCCCAGCGAGGATACGAGTGAGAAGGGCGAGAAAATCGCGCAAATCGGCAAAGAAATCGGCGTCAGCACAGGCCGCAAAAGACGATGCGGGTGGTTTGATGCGGTGGCGGCTAGATACACGGCCAGACTGAATGGGCTTGATTATTTGGCCTTGATGAAGCTTGATGTTTTGGATGGCTTTGAGAGCGTGAAAATTTGCAGGGCTTATACGTATGAGGGGCGCGAGATTGACTACATGCCCAGTAATTTGGAGGGGGTGAGGCCTGTTTATGAGGAATTTGAAGGCTGGGATAGGGTTTTTGGCATAAGGGACTTTGATTTACTGCCTCAAAATGCGAAAAAATACATCGCGCGCTTGGAGGAGCTTGTGGGCGTGAAGGTTGGGGTGATTTCAACCAGTGCGGAAAGGGACGATACGATCATCCTATGAAAAGTAAATACAAAGCGGTCATTAAGGTTAGAAAGCAGCAGCTTGACAGGGCGGAGGGTCAGCTCGGCGCTGCGCAGCAAAGGCAGAGGGAGAGTGAGGCTGCTTATGGGCTTTCTGTGCGGGCCTTGCAGGATTTGGGGGACTTGCCAAGATCTGGCTCTGTGGCGGATCTGCGCTCAAATTTACAGATGAAGCGCGTGGGTGCGGAGGCTTTGGCTCGGGCGAGGGAGAAGGTGGAGCTTTCTAAAAAAGAGGTGAGTCATTATCAATTTTTATACAAAAAGGCTTATTTGGACTACGAAAAAATGAAATTTTTAGAGAGCGAGGAGCTTAAGGCTTGGCAAAAAGAAAGGCAAAAAAGCGAAAATAAATTTTTGGACGAGCTTGCTACGATAAGGGCTTTTAAGGGGGAAGATGATGCGTAGAGTGATTTGGACTGGGGGGATTTTGATGGCTTTGGCTTGGGCTGAGCCTCAAAATTGTCAGCAATATTTTGAGGCGCGAAAGGGTGAGCTTGAGCAGCAAACTAGGGAATTTGACGAGGCTAGGCAGGCTTTGGAGGCTTACAGGGCTTCTTTTGAGAACTTGCAAAAAGAAAAAATGGACGCCCTGAATGTCAGGGAGATGGAGGTCAATGCGACCCTGGCGAAGATTGAAAATTTGAAAGAGGAAAACGCAAGGCTTTTGAAGCAAAATGAGGAAATTTTAAGCAATATCAACAACAAAACCGAGGGGAGGATTAAAGAAATTTACTCGCAAATGAAAGACAGCGCGGTGGCGGATGTCCTCAGTCAAATGGACACGGAGGAGGCGAGTAAGATCATGCTTTCTTTGGAGTCGCGTAAAATTTCTGGCATACTTTCTAAAATGCAGCCGCAAAAGGCCTCCGAGCTCACTTTGCTGCTTAAAAATTTAGACAAAACAAAAGAAAAAGCAGAAAATGCGGATAATAACGCGAGTGAAAATTTTTAAATTTTAAGAGATGTTTGAAGTATGGTTTTGTGTGCTTGATGAAATTTTATTCTATCGCTATTTTTACAATGATGGTTTTAAGGTATTCATATAGATTAGAATTTCGTAAAATCTTTAAAATATTTGAAACATAATTAATAAAATTGTGTTAGCATGCCGATGTTTTTATAACAAAATTTTTCAAAGGAGCTTTTATGACTAAAGCGGATTTTATCGCACGCGTTGCTCAAACTTCTGGGTTAACAAAAAAAGATGCCACGGCTGCCACTGATTCAGTGATTTCGGCTATCACAGAGCTTTTAGCTAAGGGTGATAGTATCAGTTTTATCGGTTTTGGGACATTCTCTACCACTGAAAGAGCTGCGAGGGAGGCTAGAGTGCCAAGCACGGGCAAGACAATTAAAGTTCCAGCCACTAGAGTTGCCAAATTTAAAGTGGGTAAAAACCTTAAAGAGGCAGTTGCTAGCAAGGCGGGTAAGAAAAAGAAATAATCTTAAGGCTAGTTTTTCTAGCCTATTTATGCGTGATCTTCAAATTAAATTCATTCTTTCAAAAATTCTTCAAGATTTCTTAAGAGTTCCTTAGGGTTCAGATCGTTTATGGATGCCTTAAAGTTTGAATCGCTATCAATGAGATAAATTTCATTGCTGTGGGCTATGGAATATTGCATTGCTGAATTTGGGAGGTCAATCTTATGATAAATAACTCCATAGTTTTTTGTGATCTTTTGCAGGCTTTTTTCATTGGGGGCGATCAGGGCTGTGGAGTGGGGGTAAAAATACCTCAACCACTCATTGAGCGCCTTTATGTCCTTGTCCCTTTGCAAATCAAGCGTGATGAAAAGCAAATAAGCTTTCGGGCTGTTTATTCGCCTGAGTTTTTCTGAAAGCATGGAAAGAGTGGTCGAGCAAACATCCGGGCAAAAAGTATAGCCAAAATAAACGATGAGTTTTTTGCCCTTAAAATCCTCAAGGCTTGTATTTTGTGAGAATTCCGAACGCAGGGAAAAGTCGTAATTTTTTTCATCAGAATAAAAAAAAGCGGCAAATCCCAAGATAAAAGAAAAACCAATCAGGGCAAAAATTTTTTTCATCGCCTGAGCTCAAAGTCAAAATGAAATCCCAAAGCCTTGCCCTTTTGAAAAAATTCAGCCCTATAAAGCATCGTATCTAGGACGCAAGCGGGCAAAAAAATTTCAGCCCGGTAGCCATTTTGAGCGGCGATAAGTTTGGGTTTTATTTCGCCCATAAACATATTCAATCCATAAACACGAAGCTCCAAATCATCATAATGCGCAAGATTTTTAATCTCCAAATTTAAATTTTGCATCGCTTGCAGGGGTTTGGGCTGGAGCGATATTGAAATTTCCTTTCCGTTAAAAATATAAGAGCAATCGCGCGCATTCAAATCACACTGTGGAGGGGAAAAATTTGCATCCTTGTCCTTAAAAAGAAACGCGTCAAAGATAAAATACCCAAGCACCAACAACAACGCAAAGCAAAAAAAAAGTATTTTTTTTATCACTTTTTCATCGCAGCGGATGGTATATTTTTAATTTCAAGGCTTGAATTGTCATCAAAATAAAGCGTCAAATCCGCCTTAGTATCCGCATCGACTTGTTTTTTCAGGTCAAAAACCATAATGTGCAATCCGCCCGGCTGCAGCCTTGTCTCCGTGTGGGGACTGAGGGTGATTTTTGGAATCCGCACCATAGACATTTTGTTGTGGGTGTGCGTGTGGGTGTGAAGCTCGGTTTTATCGCTTAAATTTGTAAAAACACTGACGAGAGAAAGCTCCCGCTCGCTCTTATTTTTAAGGGTGAGAAAAATGGCCGTATTTTTCGCATTTGGAGGGGTTTGTTGGACGTAGGCATCAGAGATTTCTATCAGCTCATTTGCCGACAAATTCAAAAGCGCTAGGCCAAAACAAAATATGATTTTTTTTAACATAAGGCTCCCTTTTTGCTTGATGTGAAATCATTGTAGCCAAAAAGTTTAATATTTTAGGATTGAAACGACTCATCATTAAAGAAAAAATAATAAAATCACGGGCATTACGCTCTTTTGCATCATGCGAATCAATCATATTTTAAGGATATAGCCTTGCTGAAATTCATGCTTGTTTTTTTAGTTTTTTTATCCAGTCTTTGCGCTAAGGATTTGGTGAAAATTTATCTTGATGAGGGCTTGGAGGCCGTGGGTGTGGCCATTGAAAAGGAGTTGGGGAATAAAGATTTCTGGCTCAAAGAGCTGGGGGATGGGGACTTTTCCTTGGGCTATTATGATAGCGATGTGATGATTGTAAGGACCAATAAAAACGACAAGGTCCTCAAAGTTTTTTCCTACATCGATGGGAAGCTCAAGGAGGAATTCGAGCAAAAGGAGGTCATCACGGGCCTGATGGGCGATAAAGACAAAGAAGGCGATTTGAAGACTCCCATAGGCTTTTACGAGTTGGGGCGCAAATTCAATCCCGGAGATCCCTACTACGGACCCTTTGCCTTCGCCACAAGCTATCCAAATTTGCTCGATAAGGTTCAGGGCAAAACGGGGGGGGGCATTTGGATACATGGCTATCCTCTGGATGGAAGTAGGATTGATGAGTATAAAACCAGGGGCTGCATCGCTTTGTTTAACGATAGATTGCAGGACTTTGCCAAGGTGGTTGCGGACAAAAGGGTGTATGTTTTGACCGAAGAAAAAGAAAAAATCACCACGAATAAAGACGAAGTCGCCGCCCTGATGGCTGCTCTGTTTGCTTGGAAGCAGGCTTGGACAATAAGCGATGCGAATGCCTATTTGAATTTTTACGATAGCGAATTTAGGCGTTTTGATGGGAGCAATTTCACCCAATTTGCCGCGATGAAGCGGAGCATTTTTTCAAGAAAAGAGCAAAAAAAGATTAAATTCTCAAAAATCAACATCAGCCCGTATCCCAATTTAAACGACGAGAAAATGTTTAGAATCGCCTTTTACGAGGACTATTACACGAAAAATTATCAATTCAGGGGCAACAAAATTTTATACGTCAAGCTTGACAAGCGGGGCGGTATGAAAATTTTAGCAGAGCAGTGATGGCTTTGATCAAGCTCGACAAAGAGGCCTATAAATTCAACCTTCGCCAGCTAGCCCTCAGGGCTGGGGGCTATGAAAATTTAATCTGCGTTTTCAAGGACAATGCCTACGGACATGGCGCGCAAATCCTAGCCCCCATCGCGAGGGAAGAGGGCGTTGGGTTCATCGCCACCAGAAACGAGCAGGAGGCCCTAGCGCTTGAGGCACATTTTAAGGACATACTCATACTCTCACACCGACCAAATGGCAAGGAAGATCCGCGCTTCATCTACGCACTGAACGAGCCCTTAAATTTGAAGGACTTTAAAAAAAACACAAGGATCCACCTCAAAATCGACACCGGGATGCGTCGCAATGGAATTTGTCTTTCAAATCTGAAGGAATTTTTAGACTCCTTTCATCGTTATGATTTGAAATTGGAGGGGATTTTTACGCATTTTGCGGCGGCTGATGAGGATGAGAGCTATCATTTTCAAAGGCAGAATTTTCAAAAAGCCAAAGATCTGGCTAGAAATTTTAATGAAAATTTAATCTTTCATTCTTTCAATTCTGTCGCCCTGAGCCGCGACACGCCACCTAAGGATGAGCTATGCAGGGTGGGGCTTTTGCAGTTTGGTTACGGGGATGATGGGCTTAAAAAAGTCTTAAGTTTATATGCCCACAGACTCAGTCAAAGGACGCTACAAAAGGGGCAAAGCATGGGCTATGACAACGCCTTCGTGGCGCAGGAAAAAATGCGCGTTGGCACTTATGACTTGGGCTATGCGGATGGGCTTTTTCGCTACGATGCGCGTGGAGGGTTGCGGCTGGCTGATGGCAGGGAAATTTTAGGCAAAATGTCTATGGATAGCTTTTCTTGCGAGGATGGCGGCGAGGAGCTTTGTGTGTTTGATGATGCTAGGATTTGGGCGGAATTTTTCCACACCATCTCCTATGAAATTCTCGTAAAACTCCATCCCAGCATCCCAAGAATACTCATTTGATGTTTAATATCGTTTTGGTTTGTCCTAGGATCCCGCAAAATACGGGCAGCATCGGTAGGATGTGCTTTAACGCGGGCTTCAAGCTTCACATCATCAAGCCCTGCGTTTTTGACCTCTCTCAAAGGGCGGTGCGCAGGGCGGGGCTTGATTACTGGGACAAGCTTGAGCCTGTGGTGTGGGAAAATTTGGAGGCCTTTTTGGCTAGCCATCTTGATGAAAAAGAGCGTTTTTTCTTTGCAACCACAAAGAGCAAGAAGCCCTATTTTGAGGCTAGTTTTAGGGTGGGGGACTTTTTATTTTTCGGTAGTGAGAGCTATGGTTTGCCCCTTGATTTGATGGGGCTAAATCCGCAAAATGCCATCACCATCCCGATGAGACCCTGCGGCAGAAGTTTGAATTTGGCCACCAGTGTGGGCATCATCTCCTATGAGGCCCTGCGGCAAAATTTTAGCCCGAGCTTTTATTTTGGCAGCGGGAAATAGGGTGCTTTGATCTTCGTGCGCTTTGGGTGGGCTAAATTTTATCCCCGCTTTTGAGCCTGAAACTGAAGCAACTTCCCTGAAATTGTGTGCTAGAAATTTCCAAATAGCTCTTATGGATGCTGAGGATTTTTTTCACCAAAAAAAGTCCAAGCCCGAAAGAATTTTCGCTTTTCACATCGATTTTGTAGAATTTTTTTGTGATGAGTTTGATTTTGTCCCTTTCTATGCCCCTTCCAAAATCGATCACCTTCAAATTTTGATTTCGCACCTCTAAAATTACCTCTTTTTGGCTGTATTTGAGGGCGTTGGAAAGCAGGTTGATGATGACCTGCTCTATCAAAAAAATATCCGCACTCACAAGGCTAGCCTCCCCTCTTAAAACCACCCTTTCAAAGCCGGGATCTTGGACGATTTTTTGACAGAGCGCGTGGAGGTCAAAATTTTGCAGGGTCAAATTTTGAGTGTTGAGATTGAACACGAAATTGAGTTTATGAGTGAGTTGATTGAGCTTGTAGCTTTGTCGGGATATTTTATTCAAAAGCTCTTTTTTGAGCGCTTCGTCTTTTAAATTCGCATCCTGAAGCGTGGAGACGCTCAAATCGATCACGCTTAAGGGGTTTTTAAGCTCGTGAGAAATGGCGCAAATGACGCTGTTTAGCTGGGTGTTTTTGAGAGAAATTTTTTCGTTTTGTTTTTTGGTTTTTTCCTCCTTTTTGAGAATTTTATCTTTGATTTTGAGGAGTTTTTTGTTGAGAAAATTAAATTCTTTAAAAACAGAATGCTCGAGCAAAACCACATTTTGTCTGTGGATGGAGTCTAAAAACGCGAAGCTTTTTTTGAAAATTCTTAGCAATTTCTTGGCACTAAAATAAAATAAAACAAAAATAAAAATCACACAAAAGGCATAAATCGCAAAAATTTTAAACCAAAAATCTTCAAGCTTCACAATGCGCGGATAAACAACAATGGTGTAATTATAATCCCCGTGCGAAAAACGAGAAAGCATGATTTTTTTGTTTTGAAACTTAATGGTTTTATTTTGCTCAAAGCCCTCATAGGGCGCGATATTTTTCAAAGAGCTGATGGAATTTTGTGCAGAAAAAATGATGAAATCCGCCTCCGTCTCCTTGGCAAATGGGACGATATTTTCGCCATCCAGCTCGTTTAAAAGCCCAAATTTTAAGACATTATCGAGGCTTTTGATTTTTTGCTCATATTGTTTTAAAAGCAGTAAATTCAAATAGGAGTTGATGATCATATAAAAACTCAGGCCAAAAAGTAGGGCGATGAGGACGAAAAATAAAAGAAAGGCGTTTTTGATTTTCAGCATAATTTATAGCCCACGCCCCTGACGCTTAGGATGTGATTTTTGAGGGCGGGGAATTTGTTGCGCAGTCTTGTGAGCGCGATGTTGATGGTTTTATCGGCTGTGGTGTCGTCCTTCCATACATTTTCACTCAAAAATTGTCGGCTCAAAAGCAGGCCCTGATTTTCAAAAAAGCATTTTAAAAGTTCAAATTCCAAATTGGAAAGCTCGATTTTTTTATCCTTGTGAAAACACTCATGCGCCGCAAGATTGAGGGAAAATTCTCCAAAAATGAGCCTTTCCTCATCCTTTTGATGCCGCTTTAAAATGGCCCTGATGCGCAGCAAAAGCTCATCAAAGTCAAAGGGCTTGCAAATATAATCATCACACCCCCCCTCAAAGCCCTCGAGCAAATCCTTATGCAAGGCCTTGGCAGTGAGGAAGATGATGGGCTCTTTGTAGCCTTGATTTCTTAGCTTTTTCACCCTCTCAATGCTATCCCCGCTGGGTAAATTTCTATCGACGATTAAGAGATGAATTTCACCTTCATCGAGCAAATCCTCCACGCCCTCAAAGTCAAACAAACTCACGCACTCATAAGCATGCGCCCTAAGCTTTAGGGCTAAAAGCTCGTTGATGTCCTTATCGTCTTCTATGATGAGAATTTTGGCTTTAAATTTCAACATAATGCACAAAAACGCAGACTTCAAGCTCGTTCAGCTCGTTTAGAATTTCCTTTTGGATGGGCTCATCGACTAAAACCACGGCCAGCGCGTAGCCGCATCCGTCCCGTCCCAAACGAAAATCGGCGATGTTAATTTTATTTTCTGCTAGGATTGAGCTGATTTTAGAGATGACGCCCGGGATGTCTCTATTTTTAAACACCAGCATTTTGCCCTTAGGCTTGAAGTCCGTTTGAAAACCATTGATGGCGACTATCCTTTGCTCGTTTTCGTTAAAAATCGTCCCCGAGATGAGGACATTGGAATTATCCGTGATGATATGAACGCTGAGTTTATTGCTGTATCCGCTATTGGGTAGGGTTTCATGGGAGAGCTCTATGCCCTTTTCTTTGGCGACAAATTCGGCATTGACATAGTTGATACTCTCTCCCAAAATTCCACCCAGCGCCCCGACCACCGCGAAGGTGAGCATGGAGTGCGCGTAGGCGCCTATACTGCCCTCAGCCTCTATTTTCACGGCTTTGATCGGGTTTTTATCCATCTGTGCGGCCAAAAAGGCCATCTTAGAAACAAGCTCGATGTAGGGCGCAACGAAGGGGGGCAAATCCTCCGTTTTTATCGGCAAATTCAAGGCATTAGGGTAAGCGACCCCGCGAGCCGCACTGAGGGCTTGCTCACAGGCTTGGATGGCGATGTTTTCTTGACTTTCTAGAGTGTTGGCGCCAAGATGAGAGGTGGCGGAGACATTTTCAAATTCAAGCAGGGGATGATTTGTGGCGGGCTCTTTGTCAAAAACATCAATGCCAAGCCAAGCGATTTTGCCGCTTTTTAGCCCCTCACACAGAGCATCCTCGGCATACAGCCCTCCCCTTGCGCAATTGATAAGGCGAACGCCATCTTTCATTTTGTCCAGCTCTTTTTTGCCTATGATGCCGTTTGTTTCTGGAGTTTTGGGAGTGTGGATGGTGATGAAGTCGCTCAGGCTTAAAATTTCGTCCAAGCTTTTGGCCTGCTGCATTTGCAAATCTGTGATCTTAGAAGCGGGAACATAGGGGTCGTAGGCTAGGATTTTCATCCCAAAAGCCTTAGCGCGAAGAGCCACGCGAGAGCCTATATTTCCAAAGCCGATAAGCCCTAAGGTCTTGCCCATGAGCTCAATGCCATACCATTTTTCTCGCTCCCATCTTCTCTCAAGCTTTAAAAAATTATGGGCATTAACAAAGGATCTTGCCGCACAAAGCAAATGTGCCATAGTGAGCTCAACGGCGGCTATGGTGTTGGCTGTGGGGACATTCATAACGATGATGCCCTGCTTGGAGCAGCTTTGAAGATCGACATTGTCCACGCCCACGCCCGCACGAATGAGGGCCTTGAGCTTTGGGGCATTTTGTAAAAAATTCACATCGACATCGGTGGAACTTCTGGTGATGGCGATTTGGGCATCTTTGAGCAGAGGCAGGAGCTCATTTTTGGGAATTTTTGCTGCTTCAATGAGTTCGATATCCCTAGCTTTTTTTAAGATTTCTATCCCTTTGTCCAAGATGGCGTCGCATATTATTATTTTTTTTTTCATAGCCATATCTCCTTTGCTTCGGTGTTGATTTTGTATTTTTTAAGCTCAATAATGATTTCTTCAATGAGTTTTTTGTTGTCTGTATCGATGAAAATTTCAGGGCTATCTGTGGATTTTAGTAAAAAATATTTTACATTGAAGGCATTGAGGGTTTGCTTGAGGCAAAATATAGAGTAAATGTCGTATTTGTTGATGGTGAGCTGGTAGTATTTGTTTTTTTCCTTAAGCTCACTGGTGTCCGCGTTGAAATATAGCTGGAATTGTTGCGCGGCCGGGGTGAAGTCTCGCACAGGCCACATGGCAAGCTCTTGCTGCCAAGTTGTTATTTTTTGCGTAACGGATGGCAGGATGGTGGAGTTGGCTTCTTTGATAAATTGTGGAAGGAAGCTAGAATTTGCCTTGAAATTCCACAATAAAACGAAGATGATGGCGAGTAAAACAAAAACCAAAAAACTTAAAATGCCTATAGCGGCGTATTTTTTCATTTATGATAATTGTTCTTTAATGATGTCGCCTAGGGTTATTTTGTCGTCATTGTTGATTGCGTTGAGGACTTCTTTTTCTTTGAGTCTTAATAAATTTCTAACGCTAAGGCGAATTTTATTTTTGCTAGCATCAATGAGAGCGATGGCCGCTTCGATTTCATCGCCCACTTTCAAGCCCTCAAGCATGGCGGCACTAATGTCTTCTTTGTGAATGAGAGCATCAACAGCATCGCTAAGCTTCACAAAAACGCCAAAATCCTTAATGTCTCTAACAGTACCCCTCACCACATCATTAACCTTGCGAGTCTTGGCATATTCCTGCACGGGGCTGCTTTCTAATTCCTTGGTACTGAGAGAAATTTTTTGGTTATCTTTGTCAATTTTAATGATCTTGACCCTTATACTTTCCCCATTTTTAAACAAATTCTTGCATTTGTTCGCCCTGTCCCAAGAAGCGTCCTCATTGTGCAAAAGTCCCTCAATGTTAGCAATTTTTACAAAGGCACCAAAGGCTGTGATAGAAGTGATCACGCCCTCAACCACATCGCCCACCTTGTGAGAGCTAAAAAAAGCATCGAAGGGTTTTGAAAGCAAATTTCTCAAAGATACTCTCAATCTCCTCTCATCCGTATTGATTTCAATGATCTCAACGTCTATTTCCTGCCCTTTGCTGATGTAATCTTTAGGATTTTTGATATTTTTATCCCAAGAAATTTCGCTGATATGCAAAAAGCCTTCTATGTCATTGCCCAAATCAACAAAGGCCCCGTAAGGCTCAATGTTAGAAACCACGGATCTGACAGTATCGCCCACCTCTAGGCTTTCTTTGATTTTATCCCAAGGATCGGGCAGGGCTGCCTTGATGGATAGGGACAAGTGTTTTTTTTCTTTGTCGTAATTGATAATCTTAACCGTAACCTTATCTCCTTCTTCATAGAGGGTGTTAGGATTGACCGGGCCTCTGTAAGAAATTTCACTATAATGCACCAGTCCATCGACACCGCCCACATCAACAAACATACCATAGCTCGTAATTTTTTTGACAATCCCTTCAATCAACCCATCTCGCTCCAATATCTCACCAAGTATCTCCTTGCGTCTTTTTCTTTCATCATCTAAAATTTTGCGTCTGGAGACGATAATGCTTTGCTCTTCCTTATCCACCTTGATGATTTTGACCTTGAAGCTCTTATTTGTGATATGGTTTGCATCTTTGAAGCCGTATTGGGATTTTGGCAAGAAAAATTCCACGCCATCATCATCCACAACGACCATCCCACCTTTGTTTTTGCTTAATATTTTCACCTCAAAGATGTCCGGACTTTCTTCATGATAATTTTTAATGAATTCGGCTACTTTTTCTTTTCTTAGAGCTTTTTTGTGGGAAATCAAGGCCCTCCCACCACGAGAACCAACAATAGCGACCTTGATCACGTCGCCCACATCAAACAGCAAATTTGCATTTTCATCAAGAATCTCATCTCGCGCCAAAATGCCCTCTGACTTTTTACCTATATCAACATCAACCTCATCGTCCCTAAGCGCGATGATTTTACCCTCGAAGATCGCCTCTCCCTTTGATTTGTCATAAGCATCCAAAAGCTTCCCAAAATCCTCCTCTTCTTCAAAGAAATCGCTCGTATTTTGAACTTTCTTGTCCGCCTCGTTCATCGTGGTCCTTTTTTAAATAAATTTTCCTATTTTATCTTACATTTTCTTTAATGAGTGTTAATTTTTCACCTTTATTTAAATCGTTGTTAAATTTTGAATTTTTTCCAAAACCCTTTGAATGATCCAGTCCGGTGTGCTAGCCCCCGCACTGATTCCACAATGCCCCTTGCCCTCAAACCACGCTCTCTCAAGCTCCTTTTCCGTCTCGATCAAATAGCTATCCTCGCAATTTTGTTTCGCGATGAGAAAAAGCTGCTTGGTGTTGGCAGAATTTTTCCCTCCGACTACGATCATCACATCGCTTTTTAAGGAGAGCTCCATAATGGCCTCTTGATTTTTAAAAGTCGCATCGCAGATGGTGTTAAAAACACGCACTTCCTTGCACTTGAGCATTAAAATTCGCACGATTCTAGCAAAGTCTTCAATCTTCTTTGTCGTTTGAGAGACCACAGCGACCCTGTTGCCAAGCTTGATATTCTCAAGCTCCTCCTCATTCAAAATCACATAAGCCTTTGAGTTCGCATAGCTTTTCACCCCCCTCACTTCAGGGTGATTTTCATCGCCAAAAATCACAATCTCATAGCCCTCATTGCTCATTTTTTCGCAAATTTGCTGCGGCTTGGTTACGAAGGGGCAGGTCGCGTCAAAAATTTCCACATCCTTTTTTTGCAGCGCGGCCAAATCCTGCTTGGTGATCCCATGCGTCCTAATGATCGCCTTTTTCTCCGCGCCCAAATCTTCAATGCTCTGCAGGGTTTTGACGTTGAAGCTTTTTTGCAGGCGAGAAATTTCGGCATTGTTATGGATGAGCGGCCCTATGGTCGCAGCGTCTTTGATTTGCTCGGCCTTTTTAATCGCCCGCTTCACCCCAAAACAAAAGCCATAATTTTTCGCCAACTCAATGATCAATTTCGGCCCCCAAGCTTTCTAAAATTTGACAAAAATTTGGAAAAGAAGTGCCGATGCAGCCCACATCGTCAAGCTCCATCCCACAAATCAAGCCCAAAATCATAAAGCTCATAGCGATGCGATGATCGCCAAAGCTTTGAATTTTCGCACTTTTGGGCTTCCCACCCTCCACCTCAAAGCCATCCTCCAGCTCCCTAGCCTCAATGCCGCATTTTTGCAAATTCGCCACCACAGCCCTGATCCTATCGCTTTCTTTCACCCTCAATTCTTTGGCGTTTTTGAGGCTACTTTTTCCCTTAGCTAGGGCAAAGGCTATGGCAAGGGCTGGCGCTTCATCGATGAGCCAAGCGATGTTTTCATCCACTTCAACGCCCACAAGTTCGCTACTTTGCGCATGAATCGTCCCCACCGGCTCGAAATGATTCGCCTCACAAGCAAGATCGATTTTCGCCCCCATTTTCTTTAAAATTTTATAGGCCTCGATGCGGGTGGGATTGAGGAGGACATTTTTCACGCAAATGCTAGAATTTGGCAGGATTAGGGCCGCCAAGACAAAATAAAAAACCGAAGATGGATCATTGGGTAGGGTGAAATTGAGAGCTTTCAGGGGCCTTTGCAGGGGCGTGATTTCAATGCCAAGCCCATCCTCGCTGATTTTAAGCGGCGCATCCATGGCCAAAAGCATCTTTTCGCTGTGATCGCGACTGAGGGATTTTTCCCTAAAATAGCATGTCGCATCAGCCCTAAATCCCGCCAAAATCATCGCCGTTTTAACCTGCGCAGAAGAAATTTCACTGACAAAATCAAAATGCCTCAAGCCTCGCCCCAGCACACACAGGGGAGCGAGCTTGGCCCCAGATCTGCCATAAATTTGTGCTCCGATTTGACCCAATGGCTCACAAACGCGTCCCATAGGGCGCTCATTGAGGTATTTATCGCCGCTTAGGGTGAAAAATTTACCCTCAAGCCCGGCCAAAAAACCCAGCATCAAGCGCATTGCCGTGCCTGAATTTCCGCAATCCAAAACACAATTTGGCTCTTTAAATTCCGCAGGCGGCGTGATGGAAATTTCATCCCCGCTTTTTTCAACCCCAGCGCCTAAATTTTCTATGATTTTAAGGGTGTTGAGGGTGTCTTCTGCGAGGAGGTAGTTTTTCGCACGACTCCTTTCTTTGCTCAAAAGGGAGAAAATGGCAAAACGATGGCTGAGGCTCTTGTCTGCGGCGATTTTTTCTAGGGTGGTGTTGAAATTTGACAGAGGGCGAATCTTCATCGTAGCTTGAGTCCGTATTCTTCTAGGGCGCTTACGATCGATGCCAAAGTCTCGTTAACTTGAGCTTCTTCTAGGGTTTTGTGGGCGTCTTTGAAGATGAAGTTGATGGTGAGGCTGTAACAATCCCCCAAACTTTCATCACTGTAAAGATCGACCAGCCTGAAATTCTCCAAGATGTCAAAATGGAAGGCCCTGATGCGATTTTTGATGGTTTCATAATCAAAATTTTTAGGGACAAGTATGCTCAAATCCCTACTCACGCTTGGAAATTTAGAATAAGCCCTCGCGCTTTTGCGCTCCTTTTGCAAGGCGCTCAAATCCAGTTCGCACACATAGCTTTTGGCAAGGTCCCTAGCCCTTTCTAGGCCCAAATGCACCCTGCCGACAAAGCCGATTTTTCTGCCATTTTGATGCACGCTGGCTTGCTCATAGGGGCTGAGAAAGGCGTGATTTGACTTTTGAAGCTCAAAATTCCCCACGATGTTTTTGATGTCTAAAAGAAAGTCGTAAAAATTAACCATCTCGGGCTTGGCTTTGTTAGAAATTTTAGGCTCTTCTTTTAGACCTGAATGCACAAAAGCGATGCGATGAAGCTCCTCAGCTTTGGCGTTAAAAACCATCCCGCTTTCAAAAAGCTTGATGATTTTTTGGGAATTTTTCGCGTTCAAGCTTGCCGCGTTTAGGAGGTGGTTTAAAAGGGTCGTTCTTAGGGTATTAAGCTCGGCCGTGATGGGGTTGATGAGTTTTAAATTCACCCTTTCAAAGCCAAAAATTTCAAGCTCTTTTTCATGGTCTAAAACATAATGCAAGCTTTCAAAATAGCCATGATCCGCAGCCCTTTGGCGCAGGGTGAGGAGATTCTTGTAATCCTGATAGCCTTTGCTCAGGCGGTTTTTTTCTGTGAATTCTAAATTTTTAGAGTCGATATTATCAATCCCCACGATGCGCACCACTTCCTCGCAAATGTCCGCGATGTTTTTGATATCACTACGGTGCAGCGGGGCCTTGACATTGATGAGATTGTCGTTTGAGATTATGAGCTCAAAGCCAAGTTTTTTAAGAATTTTTAGAATCTCATCCCTGCAAATGGCCTGCCCTATGGTGTTGTTAATGGTTTTCACATTGATGGGGATGAGGGCGTTGTTTTTGTATTCTAGCACTTGCTGGGTTGAGCTATAAACCACCGCCTCTTGCGAGCCAGAAATTTGACCCAGCAAAAAGTCCATCCCCAAAGTAAGCCCCGGCTCACTGCCCCTAAAACTGCGGTGGAAGGTTTTTTCATCCTGCTTTTCGTGGAATTTTTTACTCGCGGCGATAATGCTAGGCTCTGTGTAGTGGGCCTCTATGATGATGATTTTTGAGCTTTCATTGGCCCTTGCGAACCCATCCTGATAAAGCCCCGAAACGCTTAGAATTTTATCCTGACACAAGATCTTAGTCTCCCCGTGGGCTCCTTTTGTGAGGTTGAGGGTGGCTGTTTCATCGTTTTTTCTCAACCTGTCAAAATCATACGCATTGAACAAAACCCCCGTGCTGTGCGTGGCATAATGCAGTAAATTTTCAAGCGCATCGCAGGATAAAAGCCCGATTTGTGCCAGTCTCAGGGCGCTTGAAAGCTTGGTGCTGATTTTTTCCTTAAGCTCCACGGCCCTATAAACAAAGAGGCTGTTGAGCTCCTTAGCCACCTGCAGTTTTAAAATTCTACCGATACCCAGCACATTTTCGCCCTCTTTGAAGGGGAATTTGTCCTTCAAATTCTGCTCAAAAACCACACTCAAATCCCTAGCGACACCATAAATGCTAAGGCAATCACCCCGATTGGGCGTAAGCTCCACCTCAATGAAAGCATCATCAAAAAGCTCATATCCATTCAAAGCGCGCCCCAGCTCTAACTCTCCCATGCTCTCATCTAAGATCAAAATTCCCTCGTTGTTTTTAGCAAAGCCAAGTTCCGCACTCGAGCAAATCATCCCGCAAGAATCCTCACCTCTAAGCTTGGTTTTTTGGATTTCCATCCCGCTTGGCATGCGCGCACCCTCAAGGGCTACGGCGACAAATTGCCCCGCTTCCACATTGGCCGCTTTGCAGACGATTTGTAAAATTTCCCCGCCCACATCCACCTGAGTGATGTTGAGCTTCTCGGAGTTTTCGTGCTTGGTTTTTTCCCTCACAAGGCCCACGACAACTCTGTCAGGAGCCTTCATATGGTAGGCCTTATCCACCTCCAGTCCTATGGAATTTAGAGCCTGCGTGAGCTCCTTTAAGCCTTTATCACTCAAGTCTATCCACTCGTTGAGCCATGATTTTGTAAGGATCATCGAAATTGCTCCAACAGTCTTAAATCTCCCTCAAAGAGTGAGCGCAAATCAGGGATTTTATGCAAAAGCATCGCAAAGCGCTCCACACCCAGCCCAAAGGCATAGCCACTGACATTCTCATAGCCCACGAAACGATAGACATTAGGATCGACCACCCCACAGCCCATCACCTCAAGCCAGCCCGTTTGTTTGCACACCCTACACCCGCAGCCCTTGCAAAAAACGCAGCTTATATCCACCTCAGCCGAGGGCTCTGTGAAGGGGAAAAAACTCGGGCGAAAACGCACCTTCACCGCGCCAAAAATATGGCGCAAAAATTCTTCCAAAATGCTTTTCAAATTTGCAAAGCTAACCCTCTGCCCCTCCTCCACGACCAAGCCCTCGACCTGATGAAACATCGGCGTGTGAGTGAGGTCAAAATCACGGCGGAAAACAGCACCCGGCGCTATCATGCGGATGGGCGGCTTTTGTGCGAGCATGGTGCGAATTTGCACGGGCGAGGTGTGGGTGCGTAAAAGCCTCTCGTCGTCAAAATAAAAGGTATCCTGCATGTCCCTTGCGGGGTGGGATTGGGGGAGGTTGAGGGCCTCAAAATTATGAAAGTCATCCTCGATGAGCGGCCCCTTTTCAATGCTGAAATTTAAGGACACGAAATACTCAATGATCTCATCCATCGTGCTGAGGACAGGATGCAAAGCGCCCCTTTGCAAGCTCTCGTCAAAATAGCTAAAATTCAGGGCGTCTTGGCGCATCTTCGCGTCCAGATCCCTTTGCTCGAGGGCGGCTAGTTTTTGCGCGAAAATTTGATGGAACGAGTCCTTGAACGCGTTGATTTTTGCCGCAAATTCTTTTTTTTCCTCGCCATCCAAATCTTTGAGTTTTGCAAATTCTGCCGCCAAAATTCCCTTTTTGCCAAGCACGGAAATTTTAAGTTCTTCCAATGCGTCCAGATCTTGACAATCTTTTAATCGCTGAATCAATTCTTGCAAATTCTCACCCCAATCATAAAGTTTTGGCCGTGATTTTACACAAAAAATTTAATTTTAGATTTAACTTGTGTATAATTTATCAATTTCAATCTAAAGGATAAAAAATGCGAGAAAAGACCATATTTGAGCGCATCGTTGCGGGTGAGCTTCCCTGCAATAAGGTCTTGGAGGATAACGATTTTCTAGCCTTTCACGACATCCACCCTAGGGCGCCCATACACATCCTTGCCATCCCTAAAAAGCATTTTAAGGATTTTCAAGAATTTGACCCCGAGCTCATGGCTAAAATGACGCTTTTTATCCAAAAACTAGCCGTTCTTTTGGGGCTTGATAAGAGTGGGTATAGGCTCATTAGTAATTGCGGTAAAAACAGCGGTCAGGAGGTTTTTCATCTGCACTTTCACATTTTGGGCGGCTTTGAGTTGCCTAAGGACAAGGCAGAGCAGGCTAACCCTCAGGCTCTGTTTTAATGCGCGTTTAAAAACGCATCCAGGGCTTGAATTTGCGCTTCAACGCTCTTAATGGAGCTTGAACCGCTGGATTGTTTGGCATTGAGCGAGTGTTCAAAGCTCAGGCATCGCATCGCCTTATCGTCAAAAATGGGGTCTATGGCGGATAAATTTTCTATTTCGCTAAGATCCACACCCCGCCTATCCGCCTCCGCTACAACCCTGCCCACGATAAAATGCGCCTCCCTGAAGGGGATTTTTTTCTCACGCACCAAATAATCCGCCAAATCCGTAGCGAGCAAGTGCCCTTTTTGACAGGCTTTGAGCATATTTTCTTTGTGAATTCGCATCTCTTGGAGCATGGCGTTGAGGATGGTGAGGCTATCCTTTGCGGTTTTGACGCTGTCAAAAAGCCCCTCCTTGTCCTCTTGCATGTCTTTATTGTAGGCTAGAGGTAGGGCCTTCATCGTGGTGAGGAGGGCGATCAAATTCCCATACACCCGTCCCGTTTTCCCGCGTATGAGCTCGCAAACATCGGGGTTTTTTTTCTGCGGCATGATGGAGCTACCTGTCGAAAAACTATCGCTAATGCTGATGAAGCCAAATTCTGCGCTTGAAAACAAAATCATCTCCTCGCAAAGCCTTGAAGTGTGGGTGAAAATCACGGCTATATCATAGAGCAAATCCAGGGCAAAATCCCTATCACTCACCGCGTCCATCGCGTTTGCCGCAGGTCTGGCAAAGCCCAGCAAACTGGCACTCAGCTCTCGGTCGCTCTCATAGCTTGTCCCCGCGCAAGCGCAGCTTCCAAGCGGGCACTCATCCAGCAGGGCGAGGGAATTTTCAAGCCGCAAAACGTCCCTTTGAAACATAAAAGCATAGGCCAAAACATAAAAAGCAAAGCTCACAGGCTGGGCGTGTTGGAGGTGGGTGAAGCTTGGCATAATGCTCGTTTTATGCTCTTTTGCGTGATTGATTAAGGTTTTCATAAGATTTTTCAGCAAGGCAATGAGCTCTCGATGACTCTGCCTGACAAAAAGCTTAAAATCGGTCGCCACTTGGTCGTTTCTACTGCGTGCGGTGTGGAGTTTCCCACTGATGCTGGGGTCTATGATTTGCCCCAGTCTTTTCTCCACGGCCATGTGGATATCCTCATCCTCAAGCCTGAATTCAAAAACGCCGCTCTCAATTTCATCTTCGATCCGCCTCAGGCCCTCAATGATGCTTCGCAGCTCGTCCTTGCTGATGATTTTGCATTTTGCAAGCATACTCGCATGCGCGATGGAGCCCTGTATGTCCTGCCTGAAAAGGGCCCTATCCACCTCCAAACTCGCGTTAAATTTTTGCAAAAGCTCACTGCTAGCACCCTCAAAGCGTCCCGACCACATCGTATTTTTCATTGTTTTTTAAATTTTTGGCCCAAAACGGCTAAATTCCACGCCCTCTTTGACATCCTCATAGCGCCTAAAATTATCCACGAACATTTTTGCGAGCTTATTCCTAGCGAGGATGAACGCCTCTTTGTCTTTCCAAGTATTGATGGGATTTAGCAGCGAGTTTTCCACCCCATCCAGGGCCTTAGGGATGGCAAGATTAAAAACCTCAAAATCATCCCAATCACACCCCCGTATGCTAGCGCTCAAAATGGCATCGATGCAAGCTCTGGTTGTCCGGATGCTCATCCTCTGTCCGCTCCCGTAGCTCCCACCGCTCCAGCCCGTATTGACCAGATACACATTGACGCCATGCTTGTCAATTTTCTCCCCCAACAATCTCGCATAAACCGTAGGATGAAGGGGCATGAAGGGCTCGCCAAAGCACGCAGAAAAGGTAGCCTCAGGCTCGATGATGCCTCGCTCAGTCCCCGCGACCTTAGCCGTATAGCCGCTTAAAAAATAATACATCGCCTGCTCTTTGGTGAGTCTGCTGACGGGGGGTAAAATTCCAAAAGCGTCCGCGCTTAAAAAGATGATATTTTGCGGATGGGAAGCCCTAAGGCTGGGCTCGTGATTCGCGATATGCTCGATGGGGTAGGAAACGCGCGTGTTTTCTGTCTTGCTTGCATCATCATAATCCACGCTTTTATCCGCCCTTAAAACCACATTTTCTAAGAGGGCGTTTTTTTTGATGGCGGCGTGAATTTCAGGCTCATTTTCAGCGCTGAGATTGATGGTTTTTGCGTAGCAGCCGCCCTCGAAGTTGAACACACCCTCATCATCCCAGCCGTGCTCATCATCGCCGATAAGTCTTCGCTTGGGGTCGGTTGAGAGAGTGGTTTTGCCCGTGCCGCTCAGTCCAAAAAAAAGCGCCACATCGCCCTTTTGACCGACATTGGCACTACAATGCATGGAAAGCTTGTTTTCTAGAGGTAGCCAGTAGTTCATCATAGAAAAAATTCCCTTTTTCATCTCGCCGCCATACCAGGTCCCACCGATGATGGCGATATTTTCTTCTATGTTGAAAACTACAAAAACTTCCGAATTCAAGCCGTCCTTTTTGTAGTCCTCATTGACGCACTTGCAGGCGTTATAAACGACAAAATCGGGCTTGAAATTTTCAAGCTCATCCTCATCGGGACGGATGAACATATTTTTCACAAAATGTGCCTGCCAAGCGATTTCGGTTACAAAACGCACCGCCTTCCTGCTCTGCAAACTCGCCCCACAATAGGCATCTTGCACATAAATATCCTTAGCGCTCAACGCATCCTTAGCCTTTTGCAAAAGCTTATCAAAAAGCTCCTTGCTAAGGGGCTGATTGATCTTGCCCCAGGCGATATATTTTTGCGAGGGTTCTTGCCTTACAAAATATTTATCTTTAGGACTTCTGCCCGTAAATTCCCCAGTATCCACGCAAAAGGTCCCATTGGTACTGCACTCCCCTTCGCCATTTTTAAGCTCGTGTTGGAAGAGCTCCTCAAAACTCAGATTGTGAAAAATTTCCCCCGGGTTTTTAAGCCCTAAATTTTTAAATTTCTCCATCGCTCTTCCTTTGTGATTTATTCCTTATAGCTTGCAAGAATTTGCCCCTCACTCACCGCATCGCCCGTTTGAATGAAAATTTTATCGATCACCCCGTCTTTGGTGGCACAAACCTCTATCTCCATCTTCATCGCCTCCAAAATGATAAGCACCTCGCCCGCCTTGACCGCAGCACCCTCTGCGATGTGAATTTTAAACACATTGCCCGAAATTCCAGCCTGTATGGCCTCATCACCGCTCAGCTCTGGCGCACTCTCTTTGGGGCCGATTTTTTGAATTTTCTTCACATCGACATCCTTATCCAGTCCCGGATGAAGCTCGACATGGTATTTGTTGCCATTGACAGAGACGGTAAAACGGCTCTCATCCGCACGCACAGGAGGAGGCATTTGTGAAATTTTGCGCACATTCACCTTAGCCTCGCCCTTGAGAAAGGCCAAACCTTTTTCCTTGCAGGCAGCGAAGATGAAGAGATTTTCATCACTGATTTCAATGCCCTCTTTTTCAAGTAAATTTTTGTTAAAGGCAAGGCTCTTGCTCGCGTCCCTATCGGCAAGATCGATAGCGCTCTCTCGGGTCGGCTCGAGCTTTAGCTGCTGGGCGGCTAGCCTGACAATGCTCTCATCAGCAGGCACGGGCGTTTTTCCAAAATAGCCCAGCACCATTTTTCCATAGCCCTCGGCGATCTTTTTCCATTTGCCAAACATCACATTATTGAAGGCTTGCTGGAAATAAAACTGCGAAACGGGCGTTACCGAAGTGCCGTATCCTCCCTTTTCCACGACCTCACGCATGGCCTTGATGACCTCTGGGAATTTATCCAAAGTGCCGTTGTCGCGCATCATTTGCGTGTTGGCCGTCAATGCCCCGCCAGGCATGGGAGAAAAAGGGATGAGGGGGTTGATCATGGTCGCTTCTGGCGGTAAAAAATAATCCTTCAAGCAGTCCTTTAAAACCTCTTCGTAGATGAGAATTTTCTCCTCATCCAAGCCGCCTAGGTCATAATTTTTACCCTTCACGGCGTGGAGCATCGTCAAAATATCAGGCTGAGAAGTCCCGCCGCTCACAGGCGCTGCGGCCAAATCGATGCCATCGGCCCCGGCCTCCAGGGCGGCTAGATAGCAGGCCACGCTCACTCCCGCCGTGTCGTGGGTGTGCAGTCTGATGTGGGTGCTTTCGGGCAGAATTTTGCGTGCCATTTTGATGGTTTCGTAAATCTTATTGGGGTGGCTTGTCCCGCTTGCGTCTTTGAAGCAAAGGCTTGTGAAGGGGATGTTTGAGGCTAGAATTTCTCTTAAAATTTTTTCATAAAAGGGCACATCGTGAGCGCCCTTGCAGCCCGGCGGGAGGTCCATGATGGTGATGACTACTTCATGCTTTAAGCCGTGCTTGATGATACACTCGCCACTGAATTTGAGATTATTGACATCATTAAGGGCGTCAAAATTGCGTATGGTTGTCGTG
>NZ_JAUMZG010000013.1:0-12436 GCF_030528245.1 Campylobacter sp. | reverse complement strand
TTGAAATCTCGCTCCCCCGCCGAATTCAAAATGATTTATCCCCGCTTCTTTAGCCGCCTCAACGGCTGGGAAAAAGTCCTCCATCAAAACTCTGGCCCCATACACGGACTGAAAACCATCCCTGAAAGTGGTGTCCATGATGTCTATAAATTTCTTTGACAAACCCCGCTCCTTTTTAAGAAAATTTAAGTTTAAATTCTATCTTACCTAACTTAACTTTTGGTGATTACTCAGACAATCATCCCGACAATTATCCCTAACATCCCTAAAAAATTTTGCAACGGATAGATGGAATTGATAGCGATGATGATGATGATGAGCGGCACGATGAAGCGCAGGAAAAAATACCAAAGCTCAAAAAACACCCCGCTCATGTAGGGAGAAAATAGAATTTTCAAGGCCTCTTTTTTGAGCACAAAGCCCACAAAAACCGTCGCCGCAATGCCGCCAAAAGGCATGATGATATTGCTGGCTAAAAAGTCAAGGACATCAAAAAAGCTTTTTCCAAAGAGTTCAAAATGTGTGCTTTCGTTTGAGGAAAGGATGCAGGCAAGACCTAAAGCATACACGAAGATGCCGATGCAAACGAGGGCTTTGAGGCGGGAGAATTTGAAGGTATTGATGAGATAAAAAGCGAAGGGTTCTATCATGGAGATCGCGCTGGTGATTCCCGCAAAAAATAGGGAGATGAAAAAACAAAGGGCGAGCACATTGCCCACGGGTCCTAGGTGGGAAAAGAGGGTCGTGAGCGAGATGAAGATGAGTCCCGGGCCCTGCTGGCTTGGGTCGGCTCCGAATTCAAAAATGAAGGTGAAAACGATGAGCCCCATCATCAGGCCTATGAGGATGTTGATGAAAATGATCCATAGGGTGCTGGTGATGAAATTGGTTTTATCGGGTAGGGAGGCTGAGTAGGTGATGATGGTGCCAACGCCCAAAGAGAGGCTGAAAAATGCAAGTCCTAGGGCGCTAAGGACGGAATCGACGCCGATCTTGCTAAAGTTTGGCTTGAATAAAAAGGAAGCCGCCTGAGTCAAACCGCTGTAGCTTAGGGCGTAAAGAAGCATGGCGATGAGCAGAATGAAGAGGGTCGGCATCATCCAAACATTGAGCTTTTCGATGCCGTTTTTGATACCGCGAGAGACGATGAAAAATACGAGAAAAAACACGAGGCTAAAGCTTAGAATTTGCACGAGGGGGCTGTTGGTGATGAGGGTGATGAAATGACTTTCTGCTTGTTCTATATTTTTGGGAAGTGAAAAGATGCTCGAAACGGCGTATTTGGCTATCCAAGCGATGACGAGGGAATAAAAGGAGACGATCAAAATCGCTCCGAGCATCGTAAAGCCCACTAGACTCCAAGCCTTTTTGTGCTGGGGGGCGAGCTTTGCGTAGGCATTGACGGGGTCCTTTTCGCTGAGTTTGCCGATGCTAAGCTCGGCCAAAAATACCACAAAACCAACGCAAAGCGTCAAAAAAAGATAGAGCAAGATGAAGGCTGAGCCTCCATTTTGTCCCACTAGGGTGGGGAATTTCCACGCATTTCCCAGACCGACGGCAGAGCCTGCCACAGCCAAAACGAAGCCGATTTTAGAAAATTTTGAACCCATAAATTGCCTCTAAAATATATTTTGCCTCCATTAAAACAAAAAATGATTAATCTTTTTCAAGGCCTTGATGTGGCTAGAATTTTAAAATGCAGTTTGGTTACATTTCAATAAATTTAAAGTTAGTTTGATTAGAATGTGGGCTTTATTTTTGGGTGTTAAGTAGGGATACGCAAGCCGAACGGATTCAAAAATAGAAATTCACTCATTAAGAAAGGTTTTGCAATGAAAAAAATTGTTTTTTTGTTGTGCGTTTTTGCGCTCGCGGCTTTTGCTGAGAGCACGAATGCTCCCGTTGAGCAAGAGGCTATGAATGCGTGGATTAAGGCGTTTTCTATTTTAGCGGCTGGCTTGGGGCTCGGGGTGGCTGCGCTGGGCGGGGCCATCGGTATGGGACACACGGCTGCGGCCACCATCGCTGGGACGGCTAGAAATCCGGGGCTTGGGCCTAAGCTTATGACGACCATGTTTATTGCTTTGGCGATGATTGAGGCGCAGGTTATTTACGCGCTCGTCATCGCTTTGATAGCGCTTTATGCTAATCCTTTCCTTACTATTTCTTGAGGGGGGATTTTCCTTGCGGGGCTCTTTTGGCGCCCCTTGTTGCGGTTATGGTGGAATTGGTAGACACGCCATCTTGAGGGGGTGGTGCGCTTTGCGTGTGCGAGTTCAAATCTCGCTAACCGCACCATGTTTCATTCTGCGTAAATTTTCACAACAAAGCTTAAAAGAATTTCTTTATCTTTTGCCTTCAAACTGAGCGGATAGTCGATTTTCACAAGACTTTCGAATACCTTAAGCGCATCGATGAAATCGTATAATTGTCTTGGATTATTCATACTAGCTTGGACGATGAAGGAATGCTTGAGGTATTCCTCATCATCGTTTTTAAGGGCTTTGATTTGGACCTTTTTGAAAAAAGTATTTAAAAATAGTTCAAATTTCTCCTCGTCGAAGGCATTTTGAAACTGTTCCAGACTTTTATTGTTTTCTATCCTCAAAAACCTTACTCTTTCTTCACTTGTTTGCAATTTTTTTTGTGTGGAATTTAGCAGGGCTGTTTGCGAATTTTCCCTAATGGAAATTTGTTTGTATTCCTTCAAGGTCGGCAAAAGAAGAAATAAAACCAACGCCGTGCAAACGCTCACAAAACTCAAGGCGAGGATGAGAAGCTTGAGGGAATTGACTTCTTCGAAACTTTTATCTCTCACTTCGGCACTCCCAAAATGGAATTGGTGCTTGTGAAGCGATACCAGCCATTATCAAGCTTATAATAGCTCGTATGACTTTCATCAAAGATACTTTTTAGCGGGGTTTCCAAAAGCATGGCAAACATCTCTTTTGTAGGGCTTACGCCCGTTATTTTGAGGGTGTGAGCATCTTGCTCTAGGCTGTCAAAACTGATACTTCCTGTTTTTAGAGTAATATCCAAAAGATTTTGAAGGCTATTTTTGATGCTTTGGTTCTCAGCATTATAGTCTAGGGCGATCTGACTTTGTCTCAACAAAACATCGTAAAAATCATTATTTTGTCTGATTTTTTGTTGCGTGATGATGACCTCTTGCTTCTTGCTTTCAATCCTACCTACACTCAAGCCAATCTTCAAGGTGTAAATCAAAAAAATAGCAAGTATAAACAAAACCCCAAAGCCAAAAAGTATGAGCCAAATTTTATCCAGCAAACTGAAAAAAGGCCTGTGCTTTGGATGCGTGAAACTATAGGTCAAAATTCAGCTCCTTTCTCATAAGCTCGATGGTTAAATCAAAATGATTGATTTTTTTAATTTGGGGGCTTAGAAAGGTTTCATTTTCCAAAAAATCCAAGGCGCTAGGCACTATGTCCTCATGAGTGAAAAAAATAAGCTCATCGATAAAATCACCCCCATAATGCTCATCCTTGTAAAATTTTTCTATGCTGGAGATGATGTGGCGGCAAAGCTCCATATCGCTGCCAAATTGCCCGAGCTCTTCAAGCTCTATTTTCTCATCTTTCCCAGTCGCATCATCGTTTTTTTCATCCTCCATTCCTGCGTCCACCCCTGAGTCCATTTCCGCATTTGTTTCTAAAGGATCGCCTCCATCGCTTGAATTTTCTTGGCTTGAATTTTCCTGAAAATCATCCAAAGAAAGCTCCTCATCGGCAGAATTTTGCTTTTCTTCTTCGTGCTCTTCGCCGCTTTCATCTTGCAAATTTCCCAAAGGATCTTCAAAATCCTCAAGCTCCAAATTCACATTTTTTTCAAAAAATTTAAAACCGCCGATGAGAATTTCCCCAGCCTTGCACACCATCAAGCATAGGCTTTGTGAGTATTTATAAACAAAAAGCGTGGTTTTGTCTTTTTGCTCTTTTTGTATCAAATAATAAAGCAGGGCAAAGGGCGAAAATAAAAAATCAAGCCCGCCAAATTCCTCCCATTGGCAATCGTAATACTCCACATGCTCGGTAGCCGTGTAGAGCTGGGCGTTGTTTAAAATTAAGGTTTTGATGCTGATTTTGCCCACGCCAAAGGCCTCATAGTCTTGACTGAGATTTGGGATGATGCCCTGCTCTTGGCTGTTTAAAAATAAAGCGATGCGGTAGGGATAAAATTTTTTGTCATAATTTTTAACATAAGTCATCAGCTGCTTGTCTTGGTCAAAAATTTTCTCCAAAGAGCCTATTAAAGTTTTATCGCGATAGGTGCAAATTTTAAGGACATTTTTTTTGTCCTCAAGCACAATGGCCATAAAAATTTGAGGAATGATTTTTCTAAAAAACGGCATCATTTTTTATCCTTAAAATTATCGCGCCTATAAATTTTTTCAAATTCTTTCCACAAAAACGCCTTCGCTTCTTCCTTGTCCAAATTGGCGACACTCAAGGGCTCGCTCAAACTATAAACAATCCTACTAAAAGGCTTGGGCAAAATCATCCTATCCCAGCTTTTAAATTCCCAAAAACGACTCGCCTCATAGTTTAGAATTCTTATTTTAACACCTTTTTTCTGCGCTAAAACGATCGCCCCATCCGCGATGCTATGATAAGGACCCCTGGGACCATCGGGCGTGATGACTATATCGTCCCTAGCCTCCAAAACTTTAAAAGCCGCTTTCAGTGCCGCGTTAGCCCCCCTAAAAGTGCTCCCCCTCACCGCATCCAGTCCGTAAAATTTAATAAGCCTAGCGATATTTTCCCCATCCTTGTGATGAGAAATCATCACATAAGCCCTCTTGTTTTTCGTGCCAAAATGCCGAAACGCAAAGGGCATCAAGGCCAAACGCCCGTGCCAAAAAAGTATCACATTGGGCGCATCGTCAATCTTTTCGCCCAAGTATTTTTTCAAACAAGTCAAAAAAATCAACCATTGCAAAATAAAAACGCTATAGAGTAAAATTTTTTTCTTAAACGATTTCCCCATAAAGCACCATACGCCTAGCATTCGTGATTTTGACCGACCTCATCAGGCCAAGTTTTTCCTCGCTGCCCTCCACCTGCACCAAAAAATTATTATCCGTTCTCCCCGCCACGGCCCCGCCGCTTCTTAGTTCGTCAAAAAGCACCTCAAAGACCTTGTTTTCTTGCTTTTTTACGATTTCATCCAAAATTTCACCATGCCGCTTTTGCAGCGCGCTGAGTCTGGCTGCGGCAGTTTTTTCGTCGATCTGATCGGGCATAGTGGCGGCCTTTGTGAGGGGGCGTTTGGAGTATTTGAAGGAAAAAATTTGCTCAAAACGCACCTCTTCCATCATACCCATCGTATCCTCAAAGTCCCTCTCACTCTCACCCGGAAAGGCCACGATGATGTCCGTTGAGATGCTCACATCCTTGCAAAGCTCCCTAAGCTTGAGGGCTCTGTCCAAATACCACTCCCTGCTATACCCCCGCTTCATCGCCTTTAAAATGGCGTTTGAGCCGCTTTGTAGGGGCATATGCATCGCCTTGCAAATTTTTTTATTGTGCGCAAAAGTGTGCAAAAATTTATCATCCATATGTAAAGGATGCGGACTTGTAAAACGAATGCGTCTTAAATTCTCAATCTCACTTAAGGCATTTAGCAAATCGGAAAAGTCCATTTTTTTATGCGCGTTTCTAAATCTTTTGCCATAATTATTGACATTTTGCCCAAGTAAAAATATCTCTTTCGCACCCTTTTCTACCGCCTTTTTAGCTTCATTATAAATCAATTCAAAAGGGATGGAAATTTCATCGCCCCTAGTGTGGGGCACGATGCAGTAAGTGCAGTGTTTATCGCAGCCTATGGAGATGTTGATGTAGGATTTGTAGGGGCTATTTCTAAAGTCCGCAAAGCTAAACTCACTCTCATCATAGCCTATATCCACGCCCATAAATTTGGGCGTTTTCATCGCTTGCGTGATTTTAGAAATATTTCTAGCTCCTAAAACAAAATCCACATAAGGCGCACGGCGGAAAATTTCCTCGCCCAAGTGTGAAGCCGTGCAGCCGCAAACGCCGATTTTCGCCCCCGGCTTTTTAGCCTTTTCAAAGCCACCCACTTCAGAAAAAAGCTTATGCACGGGCTTTTCACGCACCGAGCAGGTATTGATGAGGATGAGGTCTGCCTCCTTGATGTCCTCAGTCAGGCTGTAGTCCTCTTTTTGCGTGAGTTCAGCGATGATATGCTCACTATCGCGCACATTCATAGCACATCCGAGAGTTTGGATGAAGAGCTTTTTAGCACTCAAAGAATATGCACCTCATACATATAATCTTGCTCATCAAGCCCGTATTTTACGACCCTGTGATAGACATTCAAGCCCTTTTTTTCAAAATGTTCTACTAAAGCGATGAGTTGCTTGTGCGAATTGTCTTTGTCAAAATAAAAAAATTTCTGCCCCTCCTTATCCACCGCATCCTCAATCTTCCCCAAGCTTATGGTTTTGGGCTTTTCGTTCGTTAAATTCCTCGCTAATTTCAAATCCATAATCGCATCCTTTGGCTTTTTAAATCGGCGACTATATCAAATTTTACTTTTAATTAAACTTATTGAAGCTATAATCCCACCCTACTTTCTCAAAAAATTCCCAAAAGTAAGGTATCAAAATCATGGAAAAGATTGCAGACATCATCGAGTCCATTGCTCATGAAAAAAATTTAAACATCCAAAGCGTCAAGGAAAAAGTCATCGCCGCCCTCATCAACACCGCCAAGCGCATCTACGGACAGGAGTATGAATTTTTCGTGGACGAGAAGGATTTGAGCCTCTATCAAAAAATCACCATCGTCGCCGATGATGATGAGAGGCTCGGACAAAATAACGAAAGCTTCATCGCCCTATCGCGCGCCAAAAAGGAGGCCGGCGAGGTGGAGATAGGCGATGAGCTGACCTATGAGTGCTCCTTGGAAAATTTAGGACGCACGGCGGCAAACACCCTCCACAAAGAGCTCGAATACCACATCCAAAAGCTTTTGGAGGAGACCATCTTTGAAAAATACAAGAGCAAGATCGGCCAAATGGCCTTTGGTAGCGTGGTGCGCGTGGATGATGAGGAAAACACCTTCATAGAAATCGACGAGCTGCGTGCCTTTTTACCGCGCAAAAATCGCATCAAGGGCGAGAAATTTAAGGTCGGCGATGTCGTCAAGGCCGTCATCCGCCGCGTTTATATGGACAGGGGTATCAGAATCGAGCTTTCAAGAACCAGTCCTAAATTTTTAGAGGCCCTACTGGAGGCTGAGGTGCCTGAGATCAAGGATGGCTATGTGAGTGTGGTGGCCTGCGCGCGCATTCCGGGCGAGAGGGCGAAGATTGTCGTGCAATCTAATGGCAGCGGCGTGGATCCTGTGGGGGCTACTGTGGGCGTGAGGGGCGTGAGGATCAATGCTGTCAGCAAGGAGGTGCATGATGAAAACATCGATTGTATTGAATTCACCAGCGAAAATGAAATCCTCATCGCAAGGGCCCTAGCGCCTGCGATTGTTCATTCTGTGCGGATCGAGGATAAAAAGGCCATCGTGAGCCTAAACAGCGAGCAGAAAAGCAAGGCCATAGGAAAAAGTGGGATCAACATCCGCCTAGCCTCCATGCTGAGTGGTTTTGAGATCGAGCTTTGTGAGCTTGGACAGAGCGCGATCGCAAGCGAGGAGGCGATGAAAAACTTGCAGGATTTGTTTAAAATTTAGCCCCCAAGCCTTGCGCCAGAGTGAGCTTACCCCGCGCCCCTTACCAAGCGCTAGGATTTTGCCCCCCATCCACCGGCTTTTTGCTTTTATTTTAAGAATTTTTTAAAATTCACGCGCAAAATCATTGCAAAATTTTACGCCGTATTTTGCCGCTTTAAGATAGCTTTTTGTGCTGATTTTGCCGTTTTTATAGGCCTTATCAAAGGCTGTGCCATGATCGACACTGGTGCGGATGATGGGTAAATTGAGACTCACATTGATGCTCTCCTCAAAATAAAGCGCCTTTAAAGGCGCCAAAGCAAGGTCGTGATAAAGTGCGACAAGTCGGTTGCAGTGCTTGAGGCCCATCTTCGTGAAAGCCGTATCCGCCACCAAGGGCTGGGGTAAAAAAACGCTCCCCTCGCGAAAATTTTTTTGCAAATTTTTTCTCAAATTCTCACCCCTCAAAGCCTCTTCGAAAAGTTCTGCGGCGGTGATTTTATGCGTTTTCAAAAAGGCATTTTGAACGCTTTTGGCGCTTTTTGAAAATTTTAAAAAAGCATTGACGAAGCTAATAGCCTCAGTGATGACAAGCTCCTCCCCACCCCCGATGATCCCACCATCTCCGGCGTGAGGATTGAGCCCCAAAACACCGATTTTTTTAAAGCGCGTCCCTTGATGAAAGGCAAGAAGAAAGCGGCTCAGGGCCTTAAATTCAATGCGCTTTGATACGCAAGAAAGGGGGATATGCTCGGTAAAAAGTCCCACAAAAAGCTTTTTGCAACCTAGCATCATGATGGGCTCTTTTTTGAAAAAATGCCCCAAAAATTGCGTATGTCCCCTAAATTTCACTCCCGCCAAGTCCCAAGCCTTTTTGTGGATGGGCAGGGTGAGGAGGGCCTGGGCGTGATTTTGCGCGACAAAATGCACAGCCGCCTCAAAGCTTAAAAAAGAATAAAGCCCGCTTTTAACATCGAGCTTTCCGGGCTTGATGGGGAATTTTTCCCCCACCTCAAAGGACAGCGGGGCACTGAAGTGAAAAATTTGAAACTTTTTTGTCTTTTTTTCGGACGAAAAGGCAAATTCTTTCGCCTTTTCAAAAAAAACAAGCCGTGCGTTTTCAAGCTCAAGCCCTAAGATTTTGAGCCCAGCGGAGAGTAAATTTTCGTGTAAAAAATAATAGGGCTCACAAAATTTTACCAGCTCCTGATGGCTTCTGGCTAGGATTTCAAGCCCCACGCCGTTGAGATCACCCACGCTTATGGCCAGTTTAGGCTTCATCGCTTAAGGAGGGCCTTCATTTCCAAAAGCGCCCTTTCAAGCCCCACGAAAACAGCCCTTGCGACGATGCTTTGGCCTATGTTGAGCTCGCAAATTTCAGCGATGGGGACGATCTTGGCGACATTTTGATAGTTCAGCCCGTGTCCGGCGGCCACCCTCAGTCCTAAATTCACGCCCTTTTTGGCGCAAAATTCTATTTTGGCCAGCTCCTCACTCAGCCCTAGTTCTAGCTCCTTTCTGCTCAAATTCAGTCCCTCAAGCCCGTAAGTTGTCCTTGAGATATTGCTAAAAAGGGCGTTGTGAAGATTGGCAAAATGCCCCGTGTGAAGCTCGATAAAATCCGCCCCTAAAAGCTTTGATTTCTCTACGTCTTCGGGGTTTGGGTTGATGAAGAGGCTCACTTCGATCTCGTGCTTTTTGAGGCACTCAATGCTCTCTTTTAAATTTTCGCAGTTTAAATTCAGGCCCCCCTCAGTGGTGAGCTCCTCGCGCTTTTCTGGCACGAGGGTGATGCGCTGAGGCCTTAAGACGCGGGCGTGTTTTAGGATCTTCTCATCAAGGGCGCATTCTAAATTCACGCTTGCTTTGCAAAAACGCAGGATGTTTTCCAGATCAAATTCCTGCGTGTGCCTGCGATCCTCGCGCAGGTGCAGGGTGATCTGCTCCGCATAGTGGCTAGAGAGCATCGCTGCTTCGAGCACATCGGGGTCATTGACCCTCCTAGCCTCCCTCAAAACGGCGATGTGATCGATGTTAAAGCCTAGCAGCATGTTTTTCCCTTAGTGTTGGTTTGCGCTATTATAACGCAAAAATTAAAGGACCATGATGCTAGCATTGGATATAGGCTCAAACACGCTAAGGGCGGTTGAAATGGGCGATGGCTTTGAAAAAAAGCGCGAATTTGAGTTCATCATCGCCGCCGCGCAGGGCCTGAATGAAAGCGGCGTGATAGGAGAGGGGGCGATCGCAAGGCTTAGGGACGCTTTGCGAAAACTGAGCGGGGATTATGACTTGAGCAAGGCGCGCGCCGTGGCGACGGCGGCCTTTAGGAAGGCGGGGAATACGAGGGAGCTTTTTGAGGCTTTGCGGGGGGAATTTGGCATTAAAATCCTTTGCATTGACGCACTTTTGGAGGCGAAACTTAGTGTTTTGGGGATGAAGCTGGGGCTTAGAAAATGCGGACTTAGCGGGGAATTTGGCTTTTGTGATTTGGGCGGGGCGAGCTGTGAGTTTGGCTTTAAAAATGAGGCTAAAAGCTTTGATTTTGGGATCATTAGCTTTTATGAGAGGGTCAGGGGTGAAATTTTATCCCCCTCAGGCTCTTTTTTTGTGTCTGAATTTAAATTCGCTCCTAAATTCAAGTCGCGCGATAAGAGGCTAAAAATCCAACAATTTAGCGACAAAGGCTTTAAAATTCTGGCCTTTCGGGCCTTTGAGACGGTTGCGCCGCTTCAAAAAATTCTAAAAAAGCATGGGGTGAGGAGGGTGGTTTTAAACTCAGGTGTGCCGACCGCGCTTTGTGCCTTCAAGCAGGGCCTAAGCTATGCGGACTATCATAGCGGGGCGGTTGATGGCAGGAGGCTTCATGCGGGGGAATTTTTGCATTTTGCGCACAGGCTTTGGAGGATGGGCGAGGCGGAGGCGGCGCTTTGGGTGGGGAGCATGAGGAGGACTTATTTTGTGGCGGGGTGCTTGCTTTTGTTTGCTTTGTTTGATAGGGAGGAGCTTGTTGTCATCGATGAGGGTCTGCGCGAGGGTGTGGCTGCGATGAGTGAGGTGGAGTGGCTGCGATGCTGGGGGCAAAAATGAAGAATTTTTAAGAGAAATTTGGGGTGGGAATTTGAGGATATAGCCGAGCAGTTAGACAAAATCATCACAAAAGGCGAAGTTTTAAAGGATAATGATAGAGCGACTTTAAAATATGTAAATGACAATGGGGATATTTTCAAGGTAGGATTAAAAGGGAATTGGAAAGGCGAGGAAACAAAAAATAAATGGATAATCACGGCTTATAAAGATGAAAGAGAAATGGCTAAGACCATCGACTCTAGCGACTTTACAAAAGGCGAGACTCTGCCTTTAAACTCAAATGAAAGTATAGCGCAAAATTTAATCGATAGCTTAAAAGAAATGCAAGATAAGGATGTAAATGTAAGGTTAGGGGACAAAGATTTGCTAGATCTTTATGAAAAGTCCAGCCGAGAGGCTTATGATATTTTAGCAGAGAAATTACATTTAGATAGTGTGAAGCAGTATAGAAGCGATGGTTATGCCTTATTTGAAAATTCAAGCTTAGGAGCAAATGCAAAAGCTCGTTTTGAAGCAATTTTAAGGAAAAATTTAAGGCAAAGGCAAGTAGAAAACTTTCAAAAACCGCAAAATGTAAAATATGAAATACAAACCGAGCAAGGATTTAAATATTACCTCGATGAGAATAATGAAGTCATAATTAACCACAAAAATGAGCTTGTAGATTTTAATGGCGGAGTGGTAAGAACTAAGCCTGATAAGGACGGCGATATTTTAGAGCTAAATGGGATTTTAAAGCTCATAAGTCCTAGAAATGCGGATAATTGGTATTTAGCTAAAAGGGACTTGACAAATAATGAATTTTACGATTTTCACGCAAATTTAAGACTTGCAAATTATTATCAAAACGGCTTATTTGTAAGTGATGAAAAGCTTTATGAAGTCTTTAAAAATATGCCTCGCAACGCAGATAAACAGGGCTTAGACGATGTTATGGGTATATTAAGAGGTTTAACTAAGAGCAAAAATGTAAATATGGCTTACGCATACGAATTTATCAATAAACATTACGGGCTAGAGGCGGATTATAGAACCCTTGCTAGAGATCTATTTAAGAGAGTAGATAAAAGAATACAAGAAAAATGGTAATCCTTTTGGGATACTCTTTAACGATGAAAAGGCGATTGAAGATATAAGAGAAGTATATGGTGATGAAATAGCAAGGGACTTTTTTAAAGGTGAAAATGCGGTAGATTTTCTGCTTTACACACAAGCAGGGCATATTCAAAACGCCTTTTATAAAGAGGGCTTAGGAGACATCGATGTGGTCTGGGGAGATGATAGCCTTGGGCTGAAGCATATCATAGACAAGCACGGAGGGGAATTTGAGGATATAGCCGAGCAGTTAGACAAAATCATCACAAAAGGCGAAGTTTTAAAGGATAATGATAGAGCGACTTTAAAATATGTAAATGACAATGGGGATATTTTCAAGGTAGGATTAAAAGGGAATTGGAAAGGCGAGGAAACAAAAAATAAATGGATAATCACGGCTTATAAAGATGAAAGAGAAATGGCTAAGACCATCGACTCTAGCGATTTCACAAAAGGCGAGACTCTGCCTTTAAACTCTGATGAGATTATGCCGCAAGCCAAGCAAACCAAGCTAGAAACTAATCTAAACGATACGCTAGAGAGCT
>NZ_JAUMZG010000012.1 GCF_030528245.1 Campylobacter sp. | reverse complement strand
AAGGAATTTTCATGTTGGATTTAGCGATCATTGGCGGGGGTCCTGCGGGTCTTAGTGCGGGACTTTACGCGACTCGTGGGGGTTTGAAAAATGTCGTGATGTTTGAAAGGGGTATGCCCGGCGGTCAAATCACCTCCAGCTCGGAGATAGAAAATTACCCCGGCGTGGCCAAGGTGATGGATGGAATTTCTTTTATGGCGCCTTGGAGTGAGCAGTGTATGCGCTTCGGGCTAAGGCACGAGATGGTAGGGGTTGAAAGGGTAGAAAAAAATGCGGACAATGCCTTCACCATCCAGCTTGAGGGCGGACAAAGTCAAGGCGCAAAAGCGGTCATCGTTTGCACGGGTTCGGCCCCGCGCAGGGCTGGTTTTAGGGGCGAGGAGGAATTTTTTGGCAGGGGAGTTAGCACCTGTGCCACCTGCGATGGGTTTTTTTACAAAAATAAAGAAGTGGCCGTTTTGGGCGGCGGCGATACGGCACTTGAAGAGGCCTTATTTTTGGCCAATATCTGCGCTAGGGTCTATCTCATCCATCGCCGTGATAAATTTAGAGCCGCTCCCAGCACGAGCGAAAAGGTCAAAAAAAACGAAAAAATCGAGCGCATAACCAGCGCTAGCGTGGATGAGGTTTATGGCGATGCGAGCGGGGTTTTGGGCGTGAGGGTCAGGCTCAGGGATGGCTCGCTGCGTGATTTGAAGGTGCCGGGGATTTTTACCTTTGTAGGGCTTGATGTGCGTAATGAAATTTTGAGGCAAAATGACGGCTCATTTTTGTGCGAGATAGAGCAGGGGGGGCAGGTGAGCGTTGATCTGAAGATGCAGACGAGTGTGCCCGGACTCTTTGCAGCGGGGGACTTGCGAAAGGATGCGCCCAAGCAGGTCATTTGCGCCGCAGGGGACGGGGCGATAGCGGCTCTTAGCGCGATAGCCTATGTGGAGGGGTTGTGATTTTCCCGTGCCGCCCTCTTTCTGGCGCGATGAAATTTGTGCGAGTTTTGAAGGATAGGCCAATCCACTTGCGTGAGGCTTAAGGCTGCTTGATTTTTTGGATTAGCACTCTGGCGAATTTTTTCTTACCTTCAATGTAGGGAAAATATTGTGCTTTTAAAACAATGCTATAACCACACTCCAAAACTCCATTTAAAATTTGCCTTGTAGAAACAGCAAAGGGTCTATCATAATCATTTGGTATATAGCTATTATCCACTAAAAGTGTGCCGCTATCATCATATTGTTGATATACATCAGGGATTTCATTTAAAGGCACAAATTTAAGGCGTTTAATGGCTGGGCGGTCTTTAATGGGGAAATTTGTGAAAAAATGCCCTGCTGCTTGCACGGGAATGCGTTTAGGATTTAAATACCAATCCACTCTTGTGTAACCCGCCCACGCTTTTTTATCTGCAAAATAAGGGATAAAAGAGGGGGTGATACAATTTGTAATATTTGAGATGACGATAAATTTTTTCTTACTTTTTATTAACACTTTCCAGTAATCCGCCGCCCTTGAAAAAGGGGGGTTAGTGCAGACGATGTCCGCTTCCTCATTTAAAATTTTAAGAGAAATTTCGGAGTCAAAACTTCCTGTATAATTATCTGGCATATCATACATCTCTGTTGCACCATCTTTGGTAAAGATATAGCCCTTCGCTCCCGTTTTGGCATTAAACAAATCCACCGCTCCTCCGTAATGCGTGCAAATGAGCTTTTTGATCTTGAGTCTAAAAAAATGCCTCAAAAAATACAAAGCAAAGGCCGAAGTATCCGCATAATCGCGCCTTTCTCCCACCGCATCATCGCAGTTGCAAAAAACGACTTTATCTTTCCATATCTTAGTAGGATACATAGCAAATTCCGCTTCTATATCCTCCATACGCGTGTAAAATTCATCATCTTTTACTCTTTTTGCTCGATTTAAAATATCAATTCTTTGCTCTATGCCCCTTTCTTCCATAGTGGGTTGTGTTTTTGGCTTGATGATGTTAGACTTTTTATCCCCTTTGAAAGTAACTTTTTTAATAAAATACGGACTGGCCCATATGAAAGACACATACATCTCAAACAGGCTCGGGTTGTAAAAATAAATTTCTCTCTTTTCCAGCTCTCTCAAATAGGGAAATTTATTTTTAATATCCTGCTCCAAGGCCCTCATATCGCTCACCTCAGCGGCAAAAAGATAGCTATACGAATTTTCAGCGGAAATTCCCGTTGCGCCGTTGTATTCTTTCAGGCGGCGTTTGAGGTCGTTTGTGATGCCGATTTTGCACTTGCTCGGCTCTAAATTTCCCTGCGCGACGTAAAGGTATTGCTTCATCATTGTCCCATCAATTTTCCAAAATTTTAATCCCGTTTTCTAAACAATACACCAAAAAGGCCCTCGTTTTTTTCGCCAGAATTGCGCCAACGGCTTTTTTGTAAAACCCCACCTGCTCCCCGTGCCCCTCCTGCACGAGCCCCGTTTTGTAATCAACAATCACCGCCTCCTCCTCATCAAGCGCTAACAAATCAAGCCTCTGCAGCCTCCCCTCAAAGCTCAAATTCTGCTCCTTTAAAAGCCTTTTACCCCGCAAAAGGGCTTGAAATTCCTCATTTTGCAGTAAATTTTCCACCCTTTTAAAAAGCGCTTCAAATTCGCCTTCGCTTAAAAAATGGCGGAATTTGTCCCTTGTCCTTTGCTTGACATTTTCTAAATTTTCCCCCCTTGGAAGCTTTAAATTTTGCATACAAAAGTGAAAAGCGTTTCCAAAATGCACCCCCCGACCCGTCTCAAAACTCTGCGCTTCAAGCTCTTGGGGTGGGATTTTCACGCGCGGCTCTAAGCTATCCTTAAGCGACAAATTCCCACCACTTGGCCTCGATTCAGGCCTAGAAAGCTCGCCGATTTCCTGAGGGGATAAAAACAAATAGCCGCCGTTAAAATAGCTGAAATTGTTTTCCGTGACGCATTGCGCGTTCCTTTTGATGATGATGAGGGCGGATTTTGCGCGGGTGAGGGCGACATAGAGTTTGTTGAGGTCATCCTCCATCTCCATCCTCTCCATCCTCTCCATAAAGGCCATATAATCGGGATCGCGCCCCAGTGCTCTTTTTTTATCCTTGATCTGAAGCTCCCAACCCGAAGCAAAATCATAATCAAGCAGAATTTTACCCCCATCATTTTTAACCTGCGACAGATTATCCAGCACGATGACATTTTCAAATTCCAGCCCCTTGGACTTATGCACGGTCATGATGCTTATCCCAAAGCTTCGCTCACTTTTGATTTTAAGCGGACAGGGAGAAAACAAAAGCTCAGCGAAATTCTCCCTGCCCCTGGCATACTCCACAAACTGAAGCAAACCCACATCGCTCAAATCAAGCCGCAATTTTCGCGCCAAATACACAACGCACTCGGCCGCAGAGCGCGATAAATCAAGCCGCAATCTCGGCGGAGAAAAACCGAGCAAATTCTCAATAAAATGCGCATAAAACGCATCGCCAAAGATGCAGAATTTAGCGTATTCTAGCACCGCCCTCACATTGGCCTTATTTTCAAGCAAAATATTACTCTGGGTGAAGGCGGGGATTTGAAGCCCCTTTAAAAAGTCCAAAATCATATCCGCGTCATTGTTTTTCCAGCACAGAATGCAAATATCCTCATAAGCAACGCCATTTTCGTGTAAAAATTCCACCTGCTCCCTCAGGGCTATGAGGGTGTGGTGCTTGATTTCTTCGCTTTCTTGCTCTTTTGAGCTTACGATGCGGACAAGGCCTCCATTTTTGCCCTCATGAGGCCTTTGGGGGAGAAAATTTTCATACCGGCCCTCAAAGGTGCGGTTGATGAAATCCACCAAGTGAAAACGGCTGCGGTAATTGGTATCTAGGCTTTGGCGCTTGATTTGCCCAAATCGCATTTGCAAAAAATCAAACAACTCCTTCTTGCTCTGGCGAAAGGCATAAATGCTCTGCTTTTTATCGCCCACATAAAAAAAGCTCCGCTTGCTCCTCACTCCCTCACCGCTCACAAGCTCGGCGATGATGGGCTTTAAAATTTCATACTGCACGACATTGGTATCTTGAAATTCATCCACCAAAAGATGACTGATGCGACCATCAAGCCTGAAATAAATCATATCGCGCAGCTCACTTTGGCTCAGTTGCAAAACCCTGCGGCTCACATCGGAAAAGCTGAGGCAATTTTGCTCCTGATGAATGCGCTTTTTCGCCTCAAAAAAAACCCCCAGCCAGCAAAGAAGCTTGGAAAGCTTAAATTCTCCGCACTCCCTAGCATAGGCGCTTAAAGCCTGCAAAAATTCCCTCCTTTTGCCCGCAAAAATGGGATCCTCATCGTTTAGGCTTTGCAAATATTTTGTCGTTTCAAATTTCTCCATGAAGGGCTTTTTTAAAAATTCCTCAAGGTCCAAATTCTCGCTTTTAAAATTGGCGTGCAAATGTTTGTTTTCAAGCCCAAGGCAGTAAATTCTAAGCCCCTCGTAAATTCGTTTTAGGGAGGCATCGCTTGGCGTTTTGGGGTTCGTGGGCTCTTTGAAATAGGCATTGTTGTAAAGAATTTCAAGCTCTTGCAAGAAATTTTTATCAAAGCTTAAAACATAGCGCGCCACATCCCTCAAGGCCTCATCGTCCAAAAGCTTGACAAAGATCGCCCTCAAATCGGCGCTGTTTTCACTCGTCTCAAAATCGCTCATCAGGCCCACATTTAGGGCGAAGGCGCGCAAAATTTGCACGAAAAAAGAATCAAAGGTGTGAATTTTAAGCCTTTGGCGCAAAAATTCCTCCCGCCTTGCGTCCCTTAGGGCCACAAGGGCGCCTTCCTCCTCTCCCAAAAGCTCGCAAAGTGCTCTAAGCTCGGCTTCCTTTTTTTCAAAGCTTAAAAAATTTTCTATGACCCTTTTTTGCATTTCGTTGGCGGCTTTTTTGGTGAAGGTCAGGGCTAGAATTTCGTTGATCTTCGCCCCCCTTAAAATCAAAGCCACAAAACGCACACTCAGAGCGAAGGTCTTGCCGCTGCCAGCGCTAGCCTCTAGAGCCAAATAGGGCTCAAATTTGCTCATTTTAGCCCCTTTTCATAGAGGAGTTTGTAGGGACAATATTGCGCGTTTTTGTTTTCAAACACCACCTCGCTCTGCCCCACCAAGCCCTCGAGCGCTTTTAAAAGCTCCCCCACGCCCCTACTTTTGCCCCTTGTGAGCGCGGCGCGATTTAAATCATAAAACTGCGCTTGGATGATGTCCTCCCTCTTCAACGCCCCGCGCAAAAGAAGCTCATAAAAGGCCAACTGATACGATGCATCAAGCTTGCCGCTCTTGTAATCGATGATGAGATAGCCCAGTTTGCCGCGATCGATGCGGTCGATTTTGCCCACAAGCTTGATTTCTTTGCCCAAGCATGTGAGTTTGCTTTCAAACGCCGCCTCCAAATACACGGGCGCATAGCCCCGCGCAAAATGCTCGGCCTCGCTCTTGGCAAGGGCTTGAAATCGCAGCTTTAAAATTTCAAGCTCAAGCCTGTCAATCCCCGCTTTTCGCGCCTCTTTTTCTAGAAGGGGCGTGAAAATTTTCTCATCAATGGGGGCTGAATTTTGCCTGTAGTACTGCTCTAAAATTTTATGGATGAAATTTCCCAAGTCCTTGCCCCCTTGCGTGAAATTTAGGGCGCGGGGCTCTTTTAAGTTCAAAATATAGCGGTAAAAATAGCTGCGCTTTTGCTCCAAAAAGGTCCTCAAACGCGTGTAGGAAAGGGGTTTTGCAAAGAGATCATGCCTAAGGCGCGGCGCGGGGATGGGGGCTAGGTCTGGCCTTGTGATTTTGTAGCTTGGCCTTAGGGAGTTCAAATAGGCCCTGTCGCTGAATTCCGCCTCAAAATCAAAAGCAAAATCCAAATCCTGCAAGAAGCGCGAGGCGGTTTTTTCTTCATTTTCCACATAAGAAATGCTGACTTTTTTGGCGCCTTTGAACAATTGCTCGTAGTAAAATCTTTGCAAATTGTCGCGATTTTCACAGCTGATAAGCCCTGCTTTTTTCCGCACTTCGTTGTTCAAAAACATTTCATTGACGCTTCTTTGGGGGATCAAGTCCTCATTAAAATCCACGACGATCACGCCCTCAAAACCAAGCCCCCTACTCTCCAAAATCCCCATGGCCGTTACCTTGCCGCCGCCGACACTGCTTTGCTTGAAGGGGCGAATTTGTATGAAAAAAAGCTCCAAAAGCTCTTTGAATTTCAAGCTTTGATTTTCAAGCAGGGATTTGATGTGGTAAAACTGCTCCTCAATGAAGTGCTGAAGTTCTTGTTTTTCATCTTTAAGCAAGGTGCGGATGAGGGCCTCAAAGGCATCCCAATCGCATTTTTCTTCAAATTTTTGCTTAAAATCCTCAAAATCAAGCCCGAAATGATGCAGCAGAGTGTTGTGCAGGTCAAAAATTCTATCCTCGCCTGCAAAATAATCCTCCCCCGCATAAAAACTAAAGCTCTCAAGCCTAGCGCTCTCGTATAAAGCTCTCAAACGCTGGTAAAATAGGCTCTCTTTAATGCTGATGCCGCTGGCGTGGTTTAAATTTTTATCCCCATCATAAAGCCTCAAAAGCTCACAAAAACTCTCATCAGGCGTGATGAGGACGATGTTTTCTGGGCTTATGCCCTCTTTGACAAAACGCGAAATTTCATCCAAAACAAAGGCCACTTGCAGGATTCTAAGCTCAAAAGAACGCACCTTGATGCCCAAGGGGCGTGATGAAATGGGGGTTTGCTTCAAAATCATACCCCTGTGAAGGTCTATCTCATAGGCACAATCTCTGCAAGGCTTAAAAAACGATAAAATGGGCGAATTTTGAAGATAGTCCTCGTTGAATTTGCTCGTCTTAAAGCATAAAATGAGCTCTTTGCGCGTGGCAATTTGCGCCAGTAAGGTAAGCTCAAAGCCGCTCAAAAAGCCATCCAAATGATAAACGAAGCCTTCAAATTCGTCCAAAAAATCCTCATCAAGCTTATAAGAAAGAGGCAAAGAAAGCTCATCATAAAGCCCCGCCTCCCTCAAAAAGCGCAGATAGTTTTGAAAAACTCGATCCAAAATTTCCAAATGCTCATTGTAGCTGGCATAATAATCGCTATTTTGCAAGTCCTTGATGCTTTTGCGCTCTGTAACAAGCTCGCGAAAAAAAGAAAAAAGGTAGTGGTTGTTTTTTAAAAAGGCGAAAAAATCCGCAGAAATTCCAAGCTTCTCCTCCAAATCCTTGCTCTGTTTGCAGGCCTTTCGCATCAAAAGTAGGCGCTCATAATCATTCGCCCTGCATCCCTCCACCCAGCAAACGCGCTCCAAAAAATCCCCCACTTCTAGAGCGCAATCCATCAAAGCATCGCTTTTTTTAGCCTCTTCGTAGTAGAGTTTTAGCCTTCTTTTGGAGCTGAAAATGTGCGCTCTCATGGCACAAAAAATTCAAAGCTTTTAAAGCCTAAAATTTGCTCGTTTTCTGCCTTAACCTTAAGCTGCCATCTGCCCTTAGTCAGGGGGGGCAGGATGAAAGAATAAAGCATGCCCATCGCCGTTTGCTCCCCCAAGCCCTGCAAAAATACATCGTCCTCGCTTGTATGCGGGCGCGTAAGCTTGACGGTTAGATTGAGATCCTTAAAATCAAACCCACCTCCCTGCTGCTTGGCTAGGATGAGGGTAAGATTTGAGTCGTTTAAAACATAGGCCTCTCTTTTGCGCTTTGTGTCGATCAATCGCCTTTCAAGTCCCTTATCCTCAAGCCTCAGAGAAAAATTTTTTTCAAAATTTTCTTGTTTGAGCTCGATCTTGTCGTAATCGTCTTTAACTTCTTGATAGGACAAAAAAAAGCTATCATCCTCATAAACGGGATACTGGCTTGCAAAAATAATGGTCGCCACGCAAGCTGCGACAATGGCCAAAATAGAAAGCACGATGCCATAGGGCCAAAAGGTCTTTTTTTTAGGCACGAATTTTTCTCCTTCGTTGAAAAAAATAAAGCAGGGCAAAGCAAATGAAACCGTAAAGTAGGATGCGCATGATGTTGAGCGTGTCGCGATTGGCATTGCCTATGGAGTGCTCTAAATCCAGATGAAAATACCGCGCCAATCGATCGCAAATATCGCCATAGCCGTTTAGGATCGCTGCGTTGTAAATGTCACCCTTTTGTGAGGCAAGAATGGGCAATATCGTCCCCGTGCCCGCAAAGGGGCTTAGAACCGCTTCTCTATCAAAAAAGGCTAGGGCATCCTTTGTGCCGACTATGTCCACTTTGTGTGAGGATCTGGAAAGTGCGAGCAGGATGTAGGGAGGGGGGAGTTCTTTTTGCTTTGTGAGTAAAATTTCAAAGGGGGTCGCATCGCCTATGGCCACACCTACAAAGATGCCCGTTTTATCGTAAATTTCACTGCCGATGAGCTTGATTTCGTTTTTGACCTTTTCATTGAGGATGTTTTCGTCAAAAACGACAAAATTTGAGGCAAAAATTCGCAGGGGCAAAAACAAAAAGATGGCAAAAAGGCCATCCAAAATTTTTATCCTCATCCTATATTTAGATGGTTAGCGCTTAAAACGGACCAGGCTGTGATCACGGCTGTAATGATCAAACCGATGATAATCAAAGCTTCAAGTGTTTTATTCATGGCACATCCTTTACGATCACATGATCTTGCATCTTAGAACCTTTCATTTTGATGCTTTGAGCGTTTTCGAGCGTGTAGGGCTTTTGCATCACTTCCTGCTGCACCCGAATGCCCCAAATCGTAAGGGCAACCAAAATGGCTATCAACAAAACGGTCGCTATGAGCATCCCCGTCACTCCCGACAGAGAAAAAACGCAGCGATTTGTATTTTCCATCACTCACTCCTTGAAAGAGAAATCACATATTCGCCAACGGCTTGTTTTTGAATATCGTTTAAAATATTGCTATCAAACTGAGGCATGGAGCCGATGGCCCCGTTTTTGCCTCTGTTGAGCACCTCAACCACAAAGTCTGCAGAGCCGTATTTTGTCAAATTAGGCGCCATTACCTCGCCCTCAATCATACCCGTACCATCCTCGCCATGACAAGCCGCGCAAGTGGCGAAAAGCTCCTTGCCCCTCGCAACCAAATTTTCATTATCGGTTTGCTTGATGGCTGAAATTTCCTTAGCCACATAGGCAGCAAGGGCAGGTATGTCCTCCTCGCTCAATCCTAAATCCGCAGCCGCAGCCATCTCTCCCATGGGATAATTCATGCCCTTAGAGCCCTTAGTGATCACGCTCACAAGTCCCTCTTCAGAACCCCAAATGTTTAAATCCTGTGCCTTGCCGCTCATCCCGTCTGCTGTGATGCCGTGGCATTGAGAGCATTGCACCAAAAATAAATTCTCGCCCATCGCCCTTTTATCCTCTGGGGACAAATTCTTAAATTTTTCTTCAAATTTAGCCGAATGCGCGGCCACTTCTTCATTATACTCGCCGATTCTTGAGTAGGAATTGAGCGGATAGCCCCATAAAAAATACCAAATCGCCCACACAATGGTGAGAAAAAATACCACAGCCCAGCCTACGGGGACGGGATTTTTATACTCGCCTATATCGTCCCAGTTGTGTTCACTGAGCTCGGAGTCCTCTTTTTTTTCTTTCATTTGCTTGAACATCCTAGCCACGACAATGAGGGTAATGAGGATGATTAAAACAGCACCGATGAAAGATAAAAGATTGACATTATCTTGTAAATTTAACCACTGCATCAAGCACTCCTTTTCTTTTCTAAAATACCATCATCGATTCCATCTTCTAGGGCTAGATTGGCATATTTTTCATAATCCTTCTCGCCCTTTTTTTCGCTTTCGTAAAGATGAAACCAATACGCATATAAAACCACAACCAAAAAAACAATGAGGATAAAAAAACCATAGCCTTGAAAAATTTTCCACTGGTATTTCGTAACTTCCGACACATCAAGACTCAAAATCTGTCCCACAACACTGAAAAAAATTTGCAAATCTTGCATCGCTTCACTTCAGGCTATTGAGATAGGCTATCAGGGCGACTATTTCTTTAATCTCACCCCGCTCAAAGGCAGCCTTAACTTCCTGATTTTTCATCTGCTCTACGATGAGGGCGGCCTGTGCCTTAACCTCCGCTTGCGCCTCCTCCCAAGTGCCAAGCTTCGTGCCGTTTTCGGTATCATAAGGCATATTGAAAACCTTTTTCACGGTTAGAGCCTCTGCGTAGGCGGTTTCAATGTCGGCCTTCTTATCAAACATATGCTTATAGGCTGGCATGATGGAATCGGGCACGACAGAAATCGGATCCCACATGTGATTTTCATGCCAATCGGTCGTTCTATAATTCCCCACGCGCGCTAAATCAGGCCCCGTTCGTTTTGAGCCCCAAAGAAAGGGTCTATCGTAGGCAAATTCCCCACTGACAGAATACATCCCATAGCGGTCGGTTTCTGCCTTGAAGGGGCGGATGAGCTGAGAATGGCAGGCGTTGCAGCTATCTTTAATATAAACCGCCCTTCCCGCAAGCTCCAAAACAGAATAGGGTTTTTTGCTTTCAAGCGGCCTAGCATTATTTGCAAAATCTGGCAAAACCTCAACAATGCCCGCATAAGCAATGACAACAAAAACCGCCACAGCGAAAAAGAATGGATTTTTTTCTAACCAAGCAAACATTTTCTCTCCCTTATGCTGCCATAGGCGAAGCGCTTTTTGGCTCTTTATCGAGCACTCTTCCGCAACTGACTGATTTGTAAATATTGTAAGCGAACATGAAAAATCCTATCAAATACAACAACCCTCCCACAGCCCTGATCCAGTAATAAGGCACAATAGCCACAACCGTATCGATGAAGCTGTAAAGTAAATTCCCATACTCATCGGTCGCTCTCCACATCATGCCTTGCGTGATGCCCGCTATCCACATCGATGAAAAATAAAGCACTATGCCCGTAGTTTGCACCCAAAACTGAGCCTCCATAAGACTTTTGGAGTGAAGCTCTCTTTTGAAAATTCTAGGAGTCATATGATAAAGTGCTGCCATGGTCATGAAGCCCACCCAGCCAAGTGTGCCATCATGGACATGCCCGGGAATCCAGTCGGTAAAATGCGCTAAGGCGTTTACGGATTTGATGGAGAGAATGGGGCCTTCTAGGGTTGAAAACATGTAAAAAGTCGAGGCTAAAATCATAAATTTAATGAGCGGGCTTTCCCTTAGCTGACTCCACTCGCCCCTCATCGTTAGCAAAATATTAATCGCTGAGCCCCAAGAAGGCAGGATTAAAACCACCGAGAATACAGAGCCCATAGTTTGCATCCAATCAGGCACGGTTGAGTAGATAAGATGGTGGCCACCGGCCCAAAGATAAACGAACATCAGACCCCAAAATGCAAACAAAGAAAGCTTATAAGAGAAAATCGGCTGGCCGCTTTCTTTAGGAAGAAAATAATAAATTTGCGCAATAATCCCCACCGTAAAGACGAAAGCCACCGCATTGTGTCCATACCACCACTGCACCAGAGCATCGTTGGTGCCTGCATACATAGAAACGCTATGCCACCAGTTCCCCAACCCTGCAACGAAGTAGGTCGGCACGGACATATTATTGAAAAGATAAAGCATGGCGATGCCCAAGAAAGTGGCTATGTAATACCAAAGCGAAATGTAGAGCGTTTTTTCACGGCGAATCCCTACAAGTCCAAAAATACTCACGCCCCAAAGAACCCACACCAAAACAACAAGAATATCCAAGGGCCACTCCAGCTCGGCATACTCTTTAGAGGTGCTAACGCCCAAAAATAGAGTGATAACCGCCAAAGTCATCGTCAGCATATAAAGCCAAAAATGAAGTTTTCCCACGGCCATCAAAAAGCCGGACTCCGCCATGGATACCTTAAGCACCCTTTGACCGATGTAATACCAAGTCGCCCAAATCCCCGAGAGCATGAAGCCAAAAATGACGCCCGAGGTGTGTAGAGGCCTTAAGCGCGAGAAAGTGGCGTATTCTCCAGCTATGTAATTCAAATCAGGATAGGCCAACTGAAAGGCTATCAGTGTGCCTATGGCCATACCCACGATGCCAAATAATAGAGTCGCAAACATGAAGTATTTTGCCACTGTGTAGTCGTAATTTAATGCTTTGCCCGGGTGCATCAACTCTCCTTGTGTTGTGTGAATTTGCGAAAATTATAGAATAATATTTTTGGATTTTTCTTAAAATTTTGATTTTTTGCAATGTTAGAATTTTATGGAGTTTTTGAGGAATTTAGAGCTTGATAATATATAAATTGAGAAAAAATTTCGTTGTGATTTTGCTGCAAATAAAGAGCGTCTTTAGCCATGATTTCAAGAAATCTTTCTTTGAGTTTTGGAGCATGGTGTAAAAATTGAACGATGTCCTTCTCAGTGAAATTGTTATGTTGAGAAATTTTAGCCTGTAAGCCTTTAATATACTGTTTGAAATATTTTTTTATTTTTTTACATATGGCTTTATCTAAGTTTTTAAAATCTTCTTTTCTCATCGCCAAAATGAGTTCTTTAAACACAATTTCATCTAAAAATTCTGCACTCACATCAATAAGTTCCGTTTGAAATGCAAAATGTTTGATGTGAAGGATATGGATTTCTATCCCATTAGCATGTAAAACTGCGGGAAGAAAATGAAGGTGATAGCTGTTTATTTTAGAAGCAAATAAAGCTTTATTAGTGGGCATAAAACCGAGCTCATAAAAGAGCTCATAAGCCCTTGTTTGCAGCATTTTAAAATCTATAGCTATAGTTTTGTTAGGTTTTAAAATCTCAAGCCGAGAAGCTATTTGAAATAAAAATTTAACATTACTTTCATCTAACAATTCTTCAAGATCAGTTATATGATGAAACAAAAATTTCGGTTGCTCAAAATATGCTTGGGTATCAAGATTGAGATTTCTAGTTCTATAACTTGCTTTAGAGGCTACCGTGTCAATGTGATTTAACGAACTTTTTAAAATGCTAACAAAATCACGAACGACAAAAAAACAAGGAACTTTTTTGTCAATGAGATGAAGAATTTTTCCAAAATCACCATCGCACCTTGTAGAAACAAAAAGGCATTTAGGAGCAGAACTAGGAGTTAACAAAAGCTCCATCAAGCCATCAATATAGTCTTTTATGTGCATTATAGACTCTAAAGGATTAATGCAAATTCCACAGTCTCTAAGGTAGAGCTGCATAGCATCACAACCAACAGAACTTGCAAAAAGTAGAATAAAATCATAATTTTGAGGCAGGGGTAAATTCAAATCTAAAACAAGCTCACCAGAAAATTTTGTGTAATCCACGCTCTGAGGAGGGAGTAAGGGAGGATATGGGTGGAAACGATATTTTTTCTTAAATTCTTCACTTGAAAGCCAATTTTTGATAGTGGATAAATTTTCTTCGACGAAGCTGGGATGCTTTTTAAAAATTTCCTCAAAGGTAGGATGAATAGAAAAGAGCGATGCCAAATCTTGATCCATCATAAGCCTTTCTCCAAAAATTCATCGGCTCTTATGTAGCCTGTGATTTTCTCCCTCTGTCTGCCCCTTTCAAAAAAAATAAGCACAGGCGGGGCGAAGACTTGAAATTCCTGCATGATTTTAGCCTGCAAGGCCCCATTTTCACTCAAATCGATCTTGATTTTTTCATAATCCACCAAGGCTGCACTCACCCTTTCATCATCAAAAAATTCCACGTCCAAAAGCCCACAATACACGCACCAAGAGGCCGTAAAATAGAGCAAAACCCTTTCTTCGTTTTTGATTTTTTCCCAAATTGTAGCCAGATTTTGCGAATTCTCAAAAACCAAGTTTTCTTTTGATTTCTTGGCGAAATTTAGGGGATTGGAAAAGGATTTTGCTCCGCAAAGCCCCCCCACAAAAAGCGCCAAACTGTAAGCCAAAACCAAGATCAAAAAGGCCTTTTTAAATTTTTGCATCCTGCTGCAGGCCCCCTCAAAAAGCCCCATAAAAACGACAAAAAACACCCCCAAAATTCCATAAGCGAGCAAGATATAATCCCCCCGCACAAAACGAGAAAGCATCCAAAGCGCCAAGCCTAGCAGGATGAAGCCAAAAAGCACTCTCACCCCGCCCATCCAGTCCCCAGGCCTCAAAAAACCAAGCCCCAATCCCACAAAAAGCAAAGGCGTCCCCATACCCCAGCCCATCACAAAAAGTGCAAGCCCTCCCAATAGGGCGTCTTTTGAGCTAGCGATGTAAAGCAGGGCGCCTGCTAGAGGTGCGGCGATGCAGGGGCCTATGATGAGTGCGGAAAAAAAGCCCATCAAAGCCACGCTAAGAACGCCCCTGCCCCTGTGACTCCTGCTTTGGATGAGGGCTTGGAATTTTGCCGGCAAGACGGGGCCAAAATCCCTAAAACACAGGATGGCAAAGAGGACGAAGATGAGGGCAAAGAGGCTCAAGACGATGGGTTTTTGCAAAAAGGCCTGCAGGCCAAATCCTAAAAAACTGGCCCCCACCCCCGCTAGGGCGTAGGCTAGGGCCATGAAAAACACATAGATGAGGGAGAGAAAAAAGGCCCTTTTTTTGCCCATCCCGCCGCCTTTTGCGATGATGATGGAGGATAAAATGGGGATCATCGGCAGGGTGCAGGGAGTGAGTGAGAGCAAGAGTCCGTAAAAAAAGAAGCTTGGCACGATGAGGGGGAGGCTTTCGTTTTCCAGCAGGGACTGGATGCGGGACTCTTGGCTTTTTGAATGCTGCGCTAGGGGGCTTAGGGTGTAGAATTTGTCCGCTTTTTGCAGGGAAAAATTCAAAAACTGCGGGGCATAGCAAAGGCCTGACTTTGAACAGGCTTGATAAGAAAGTTCCAGCACAGACCGGGGGCTAAAATACGCATCCAAAAGGGGTCTAGGAAGCACCAAATCCAAAGCATCAAAATAGCCCTCCTCATCCCCCCAAAACTGCGGCGCAGGGTAGGAAAGCAGATCGCTTAAGTCCTGGGCGCCTAGTTTTAGCTTCAGTCGGTCGCGGTAGAGGAAAATTTCATCAGCAAGATTAAAACGCAAAACGATGCCCTGCTCACTGGGGTAAAAATCCAGCGTGAGCGGCTCTTTGAGGCTCTGCGCGAGGGAGGTGTGGAACAACAAAAATAAGAAAAAAACGATGCGCACATTTTTCCTTGAGGCGATGAAATTTGTGATGATCTTTACCAAAATTGTATTTTATTGTGGTAAATTTTGGACAAATCAACCATAAGGACGAGCGATGGCTAAGGAAAACAAAATCCAAGAAGAATACACCAAAGTCAAGGTCAAAAAAAGCACTCTAAAGTATGAGAAAGATTTGGAGCAGCTTCAAATCGAGCTTTTAAAATTTCAAAACCACGTCAAGGCACAAGGGCTTAAGGTCCTCATCATCCTAGAGGGACGCGATGGGGCGGGGAAAGGAGGAAGCATCAAGAGGCTTACCGAGCACCTCAATCCCAGAGGCTGCCGCGTGGTCGCCCTCTCAAAGCCCAATGTCGTGGAGCAGACGCAGTGGTATTTCCAGCGCTATGTCAATCACCTCCCCTCGGCGGGTGAAATCGTCATCTTCGACCGCTCATGGTATAATAGGGCGGGCGTGGAGTATGTGATGGGCTTTTGCACGCCTGAGCAGCATGAGCAGTTTTTGAGAGAGGTGCCGCTTTTTGAGCACATGCTTTTTAAGAGCGGGGTGATGCTTTTGAAAATTTACCTCTCCGTGTCCAAAGAGCAGCAAAGAAAGCGCTTCAAAGAGCGGATGAAAAACCCCCTCAAGCAATACAAACTCTCACCCATCGATCAAAAATCGCAGGAGTTGTGGGACAAATACACCATAGCCAAATACTCCATGCTCCTCTCCTCCAACACAGAAACCTGCCCCTGGACCATCATCGACTCCAATGACAAAAAGCAAGCGAGGTTGAATTTAATCCGCTTCATACTCTCACAGGTGGAGTATCCGGGCAAAAAGGATGGGAAATTTGCTAGGATTGATGAAGGGCTTGTGCGGAGCGGGGAGGCTGAAATTTTCAAAATGGAAGCGGGTGCGGGCAAAAATAAGGACATCGCCAATTCAGAAAACGAAAACATAAGTCAGGAGGTAGAAGATGAAAGATAGAGTTGAGGCCTTAGCGCAGAAATATTTTCCAAAAATCGTCGAGCTTAGACATCAAATCCACATGCATCCCGAGCTGGAATTTGAAGAGGAAAACACCGCAAATTTACTCTGCGCCATCTTGGACGAGTATGGCATAAAGTATGAAAGAAACATCGCCAAAACGGGAATTTTGGCTCAAATTCAGGGCAAAAAAGAGGGTCCCTGCGTCCTCCTTCGCGCCGATATGGACGCCCTGCCCGTGCAGGAGGAAACGGGACTTAGCTACGCTTCAAGGATAGCGGGCAAGATGCACGCCTGTGGGCACGATGGGCACAGTGCGGGACTGATGGGAGCCCTGCTGATCTTAAACGAGCTGCGGGAGGAATTTTCAGGGACGATTAAATTTATGTTCCAGCCCGCCGAGGAGGGCAGTGGGGGAGCCAAGCCCATGATAGAGGCGGGGATTTTGGAAAATCCTAAGGTGGATGCGGTTTTTGGCTGTCATTTGTGGGGTGAGGGTCTGGAAAATACGGCGCAAATCATGAGCGGAGAGATGATGGCGGGGGTGGATGTATTTGACCTAGAATTCATCGGCAGGGGCGGACACGGCGCGCATCCTCACACTACGATAGATCCCATCGTGATGGCGGCGAAATTCATCAGTGATGTGCAATGTGGCGTCTCAAGGCGACTCAGTCCTGTGGATGCGGGGGTGATAACCGTGGGCTCACTCCACGCAGGGACGGCCTTTAATGTCATCCCAGAAAAGGCGTTTTTAAGCGGGACGGTGCGCTTTTTAAACGAGAAAACTCAGGATCTTCTGTGCGATACGATTGAAAAAACTGCCAAGGCTGTGGCTTTGGAATTTGGCGGGGATTATAGGCTTGATTACAAAAAGCAATACCCGCCCCTCATCAATGACGCGAAAATGGCTCTGCTTGCAAGGAGGGCCTTTGCGAAGGTTTTGGGCGAGGACAATGTGATAAGCGATGCTAAACCCACAATGGGAGCGGAGGACTTTGCCTACCTCACGCAGGCGAGGAAGGGGGCTTACATTTTTGTGGGAATTTCTAAGGACTTGAAAAATCCTACCAGACATCATAGCAGCACCTTTTGCTGGGATGATGAAAATTTAAAGGTCCTGATGCAAGGGGACGCCTTGATGGCTTTGGAATTTTTGCACGATTGATTTTATGGTAGTTTTTTATTTTTGAAATTTTTATCCCCTGTTTGTTCCATTTCCAAGGGCCTTGTTTTTACGGCTTTGATTGGTTTTTTGGCCATCTTTCTTGCTGAGGGGCTTAAAGCAAGCACTCAAATCGGCTCAAGTGCCTTTGCTATCGTGCTTGGTATGTGTTTTGCACCCCTCTTTTTCAAGCATGAAAAAATTTTAAAGCCGGGCGTGCATTTTGGTGCGAAAAAAATCCTACGACTGGGCATCATCCTATACGGCTTTAACGTCAGCGTTAATGAGCTTTTAAGCGTGGGAATTTGGGGCTTTGCTCTTGCCTCAATCGTCATCGTTTGCGTGTTTGGGGCGGCCTTATTTTTGGGTGTGAAATTTTTCAGGCTGGATAAAGAAAGCGCGATGCTTGTGGGAGCGGGCAGTGCCATTTGCGGCGCGGCAGCGGTTTTGGCTTTGGAGTCTTGCCTCAAAAGCGAGCCCATGAAGGGCATTTTGGCCGTGGGCTCGGTGGTGATTTTTGGACTCATTTTGATGTTTTTGTATCCGCTTTTGTTCTCGTTTGATCTTTTGAGGGACCTTGATGAAAACGCCTTGGGAATTTTTATGGGCGCGACCCTGCACGAGGTGGCCAATGTCGTGGGCGCTAGCTCTATGGTGAGCGGTTTTTCACAAAGCGGCGCCAATCTAGCTCTCATCATCAAGATGATGCGCGTGATCTTGCTCGTGCCTTTTTTACTCCTCGTGCCCCTTTTGCTCGCGGACAAGCAGCCGGGCAAAAAGCTCACCATCCCCTATTTCGCTTTCGCCTTTTTGGCGTGCATTTTTTTGCACAGTTTTGTGGCGCAAAAGGAGGAATTTTGCGGCCTAGAAAGCGCGAGATTGATCGCATTTTTAAGGGAGCTTTGTTTGTATTGCCTTGTGATCGCCATGACGGCCTTAGGTTTGCAGCTTAATCTCAAGCAATTCATGCAGGGCGGAGTGAGGGTTTTGGGACTGGCCTTGAGCCTAGCTTTGATTTTGGTTTTTGGGGGCTATTTTCTGACCCTAGCCTTCGGTGGAATTTTGCATTGAGGCCTTGAAAACGCAGTATTTTCTAAGCCCCTTTTCAAAAATTTGATAGTTTTGCAGACCCTGCATTTCATCATGGGCTCCGCTTCCCTTGTAAAGGGCAAAAATAGTGTCCTCCCCGCTCAAATGCAGGCAAATTCGCATCAAATCCCGCACGCGCATCAGGGCTCTTGAAGTGATGATATCGGCCTTAAAATCAGCCTTGTAGGCTTGAATTTTTTCCTTGATGATGTGAGTGTTTTTCAGGGCGCATTCGATTTTGACCATCCTCAAAAAGGCGGCTTTTTTGGGATTGGGCTCGAAAAGATAAAACTCGCTCTTTAGCAAAAAGGCCAAAAAAATCGCCGGAAAGCCCGCCCCAGAGCCCACATCCACGATCCTCCCAGCTCCGCTAAAATCTGCGAAATTTAAAATGCCAACGCTGTCGTTGATATTGGCCTCAATGTCCTTAAAATTCGTAAGATTATGCACGGCGTTAAAACGAGTGAGCAAATCCTTATAAATCCTCACCCTGTCCGCAAAGGCGGCCGCGTCAAAACGGGGCAAAAGCTCAAGCCTCACTCCAAGTGCCCCATTTGATTTTGCTTGACCCTGATGTAGGCCTCATTGTGAGGGTTGAGCCCCACGATGATGGGGATGCGAGAGTGGATTTTGTCTTTCAAAAAATCAAGCTTTTTAGGGTTGTTTGTGAGCAAATTCACCCTTGAAATTTGATAGTAATCGAGGATGAATTCTACGATTTCATAGCTGCGCTCATCGGCTCCAAAACCAAGCTCCACATTGGCCTCAATGGTGTCGCGACCCTTATCTTGCAGGGCGTAGGCGTTGACCTTGTTGAAAAGCCCGATGTTCCTGCCCTCTTGCTTGAGGTAAATGACCATCCCGCCATGCTCTTGGATGTAGTTTAAAGCAAAGGCTAGCTGCGCCCCGCAATCGCACTTAAGGCTGCCCAGACTATCGCCCGTTAGGCATTCTGAGTGAATTCTTAAATTCACAACATCCTGCGGCAAATTTTTAAAAATACAAAGATGCTCTTTTTCGCCCTCTTTGAAACTTTGGATTTGAAATTCCCCCCATTTGCTGGGTAAATTCGCAATTTGTGAAATTTGAACCTGCATAGAAAACTCTTAAACCTTTTTGTGTTAAAATGGGAATTCTAGCGAAAAAGGACAAATTGATGTTTAAAAGACTCAGAAGATTAAGAAGCGGTGAAAACATTAGAGCGATGATGCGAGAGAGCACTTTGGCGCTTGAGGATTTGATCTATCCGCTTTTTGTCGTGGAGGGTGAGGGCGTCAAAAGAGAAATTCCCTCCATGCCAGCCGTTTTTCAAATGAGCCCTGATGTGCTTTTAAAAGAATGCCAAGAACTCGCCCGTTTGGGACTTAGAGCCGTTATTTTATTCGGCGTGGTTGCGGAGAGCAAAAAGGACGACTGCGGCAGTGAGGCCTTGGATGAGCAGGGCTTGATAGCACGGACCATCAAGGCCATCAAGCAAGAAGTGCCCGAGCTTTTTATCATCAGCGATTTGTGCTTTTGTGAATACACCCAGCACGGACACTGCGGCATACTCAACCCCCAAACTCAAAGCGTCGACAATGACGCCACCCTAGAAATTTCCGCCCAGCAGGCCCTCATCCACGCAAGAGCGGGCGTGGATATGATCGCACCCAGCGGGATGATGGATGGCATCATTCATCATTTGCGCCAAAATTTGGACGCGGCGGGCTTTGAGAATTTACCCCTGATGGCCTATTCTACGAAATTTGCCTCAGGTTATTATGGGCCCTTTAGGGACGCGGCGGGCTCGAGTCCTAGCTTTGGCGATAGAAAGGGCTATCAAATGGACTTTCACAACGGCAGGGAAGCCCTAAGAGAGAGCCTAGAAGACGCCGCGCAAGGGGCGGATATTTTGATGATAAAGCCCGCCCTTGCCTATTTGGATGTGGTTAAAGACCTGAGCCTAGCCTCAAATTTGCCCCTGTGCGTCTATAATGTCAGCGGAGAGTACGCCATGCTAAAAGCGGCGGCAAAAGCGGGCGTGATAGACTATGAAAGCGTGCTTTATGAGAACATGATCGCCTTCAAAAGGGCGGGGGCAAAGCTCATCATCACCTACCACGCTAAGGAGCTAGCCGTGCTTTTGGGGGCGGGGCGATGAGGCATTTTTTGAGCTTGAGGGATTTTAGCCGCGAGGAAATTTTGGACCTCATCACCCACGCCGCAGGGCTTAAGAAAAACCCGCAAAAGCTCCTGCCCGATAAAACTTTAGCGATGATTTTTGAGAAAAATTCCACGCGCACGAGGCTTGCCTTTGAGCTGGGGATGAGTGAGCTTGGGGGGCGGAGCCTGTTTTTGAGCGCTAGGGACCTGCAGCTTGAGCGGGGTGAGCCGCTTAAGGATACGGCGAGGGTCATCGGGCAAATGGTGGATTTTGTAGCGCTTAGGGTGCACAGGCAGGAGAGTTTGGAGGAATTTGCCCGCCACTCCAGTGCCCCCGTCATCAACGCCCTGAGCGACCTGTATCATCCCACGCAAATTTTAGGGGACCTGCTCACGCTTAAAGAATGCGGCAAAGCGGGCAAGGTCGCCTTCGTGGGCGATGGTAATAATGTGTGCAATTCTTGGCTCATTGCCGCTTCGATCCTTGGCTTTGAGCTTAGTATTGCTTTGCCTGAGGGCTATAAAATTTTGCCTGAAATTTGGGAATTTGCCCAGAAAAGTGCGCAAAAAAGCGGGGCAAAAATCCATCTTGGCCACGATAAATTCAAGGCCATCAAAGACAAAGAGGTCGTGATAACCGACACTTGGATTTCTATGGGCGAGGAAGGGCAAAAAGAGCAGAAAATCAAAGATTTTCAGGGCTTTATCATTGATGAGGAGGCGATGAGGGCGGCAAAGTCGGGAGCGATTTTGCTACACTGCCTCCCCGCTTATAGGGGCTATGAGGTGAGCGAGGAGAGCTTTGAGAGGCATAGCGGGGTGATTTTTGAGGAGGCTAGGAATCGCCTTTTTGTCGTCAAGGCCCTGCTTTGCTTTTTACAAAACGCTAAAGGATAAAAATGAGACTAAAAAAATACAACCATCATCTAAAAAACATCGACGAATTTGGTCAAAATTTAGGGCTGAAAAAGGACGCGCAGGTCATCCTTGAGCTGGAGCATGGGCAAAAAGAGGATGAGAAAATCTTGCGACTTAAAAATGGCGATTTTAACGGCGCTCATCCGTGGTTTGTCATCGATGAAGAGGATAAAATTCACACGATGATCCCCCTAAAAACCCTCACCAATTTGCTAGAAAGCCTGAAAAAAATTCAAAGGGATAATTTTGAACTGCGCCTTGAAAAGGCTCTCTATCAGCAGGTGCCTCTTGATTTTAATGACGCCTGGGCTGTGGCGATGGATGCGATAAAGCGCCTCGGCAAGGAGGGCTTTTTGGAGGCAGGTTTGGATCTTGACAAGCTAGTAAAAGAGCTTAAAAAAGAGCACCCCAATCTATTCGTCGATGTGGAGTCTGTCGTGCAGAAAATGAGGGAAAATGAGAGATTATAAGGCCTTCGCTAGGTATTGCAAAGCCGGCCCCCGCTACACTTCCTACCCCACCGCTGTGGAATTTAGCCCCACTTTCAGTTACGAGGAGTATTTGTCCGCCCTGAAAAATAGCGAAAAAGAGCTTTCTTTGTATTTTCACCTGCCCTTTTGCCGCAGTGCGTGCTATTTTTGCGGCTGTAATGTCATCTACACTGCAAAAGAGGAGAAAAAAACCCGCTACTTGCATTATCTTTTCAAGGAACTTGAGCTTTTATCGGGCATCATCAATACTCAAAGAAGGGTCGTGCAAATGCACTTTGGCGGGGGGACGCCGACCTTTTTTAGCGCCGTTGAGCTTGGGGATTTGATCGCTAAAATCAAGAGCGTTTTTGCGCATTTTGACACAAAAGCTGAGTTAAGCTGTGAGATCGATCCGCGCTTTTTAAACGAAGATCAGGTGCAAATTCTGGCGCAAAATGGCTTCAATCGCATCAGTTTTGGCGTGCAGGATTTTGACGAGCGGGTGCAAAGGGCCGTGCATAGAATTCAACCCTTCAAGCTAACAAAAGCGGCCTTGGAGCTGGTGAGGGGCGCTGGCATCGCCTCTGTGAATATAGACCTCATTTACGGCCTCCCTTACCAGAGCCTAGAAAGCTTCAGGCAGACCCTAGAAAAGGCTCTTTTGCTGGATCCTGATCGCCTTGCTATCTTCAACTACGCCCATGTGCCCTGGCTGAAAAAAAATATGCGAAAGCTTGATGAAAACACCCTGCCAAGCCCTGAAGTGAAACTTGAAATTTTAGAATTTTGCGAGAAATTTTTAAGTCAAAACGGCTACAAAATGATAGGGATGGATCACTTTGCTAAGGAGGATGATGCGCTTTTTAAAGCCCTGCAAAACAACACCCTGCATCGTAATTTTCAAGGCTACACGACCAAAAAGGGCGCGGATTTGATCGGCGTGGGGCTTACAAGCATCGGCGAGGGTGAGCGCCACTACGCGCAAAATTTCAAGGACATGCGAAGCTATGAGGAGTGCCTGGATAGGGGGGTTTTGCCGCTTGAGAGAGGGGTTTTTTTGAGCGAGGATGATAGGCTAAGAAAGGCTGTGATCATGGCTTTGATGGCGAATTTCAGACTGGATATTGGGCAGATTGAGCGAGAATTTGGCATTGTTTTTAAGGATTATTTTAGGGAGGCTTTGGAGGATTTGAGGGAGTATGAAAAATTCTTTAGCCTTGATGGGGGTGTTTTGAGGGTCAATGAAACGGGCATCTTGCTCATCAGAAACATCGCGATGTGCTTTGATGCCTACCTTAAAAACATTGACGCAGAAAAAAAAGTCTTCTCCAAAACGGTCTAGCGATGAATTTAGGGCAGATCACCGACTCTTGCGTGAAATGTGGCAAATGCATCCCAAGCTGCACCATACACGAAATCAACCCCGACGAAAGCACCTCCCCGCGGGGCTTTTTGGACCTCATCGCCGCCTACAAAGAGGGAAATTTAGAGCTGGATAAGGACGCGAAGAGGGTTTTTGAGTCCTGCTTTTTATGCACCAACTGCGTCGAGGTCTGCCCCGCGAATTTGCGCGTGGATAATGCCATCGAGGAGGTTCGCTACGATATAGCGAAAAAATTTGGCATCGCGTGGTATAAAAAAATCCTTTTGTTTTTTTTAAGGCACAGGCGGGCCTTGGACTGGGCGGCAAGGCTGGGCTTTGTCTTTCAAAGCTGTGCCTTTAGCGTGCAAAGGGGCTCGGGGCAAAATGCTGGCATGCGGGCTAAATTCAGTCTCCCTCTCGTCAAAAAAGGTCGCCTCATCACGAGCTTTTCGCAAAAAAGCTTTTTAAATTCCCACGCTTCTTTTGTGGATAATGGCGGCGAAAAAAGCGTGGGACTCTTCGTAGGCTGCCTCTCAAACTACTTCTACACCGACACGGCTGGGGCGGTTTTGGACATCGCAAAAGCCCTTAAAATCAATGTCGACTTGATGAGGGGGCAGGTTTGCTGCGCGGCGCCACATTTTTTCACGGGGGATTTTAAAAGCGTGGAGGCCTTGGCGGTGAAGAATTTGGCCTATTTTGAGGAAAAGCTTTTAAATTTAGAGTGCGTCATCGTGCCTGAGGCGACTTGTTCGGCCATGCTGGGCGTGGATTTGGAGCATTTTTTTATGATGATAAAAAGGCCTGATTTGGCCGCTAGAGCGAAAAAAATCGCTCCTAAAATCAAGCTCGCCACGGCGTATTTTCACGAGCAAAAGGAGCTTTTGGAGCTTTTGAGGGCGCGAAAAAAGCAAAATTTAAGCCTCACCTACCACGACCCCTGCCACGCCCGAAAAATGCAAGGGGTTTTCAGGGAGCCGCGTGAGCTTTTGGGCGCAAATTTCACGCTTAAAGAGATGCGCAACCCCAACGCCTGCTGTGGTTTTGGGGGGGTGAGTATGCAGAGTGATTATTACGATAAGGCTTTGAGTGTGGGGCTTAAAAAGGCGGAGATGATCGATGAAAGCGGGGCGGAGCTTGTGAGTGCGGAGTGCTCGGCTTGTAGACTGCAAATTTCAAACGCGCTTGAGCAAAATCAAAGCCGGGCTATTTTCAAGCATCCGCTAGAACTCATCGCTAGAGCTTTGAAGCAGTAGCCCTAAGTCCCCACATCCAAAAGGTCGCGTTGGGCATCTTTATGAAAAAAGCGCCCATCATATCGCTTTAATTACTATTTTAGTAAGGGCCGCACTATTTATACATCAAAACTTCAATAAGTCTATCTAATAGCAATTTCTCCCTTTCTTCTGCAAATTTATCAAAATTTTCAAGTGATAAATCCACATCTGGAATTAAATGTTTATTTAAAAAACCCTTTCTATCGTTTCCACAATTTTCATCTACCCACTGCTCTAAATTTTTAGCTTGCTTTGCCATATTTTCATTAGCATCAAGCATTTGTAAATTTACCAATGAATTATAATATTTAAAATCTTTCAACTGATAATCTGGTTCTTTTTCTGCTCGTTTTTTAGCTATTTTTTCATATTCTTTATATGCAGATTCTGGATGCAAATGGTCTTTATGAAAGTTATTGTTTTTATAATCTAAATTTGGATAAAGTAAAGACAATATAGCAAAAGCTTCAGAATCATTTTTTTGATATGACATTATATTATCTTGCAAATATTCCCTATCTAAATTGTGAGTATATTTTGTTTCTTTTTCAATTTCTTGCCAAGGAAAATATTCTATTTCCCTATCAAAAAAGACATCATTTTGCTTCAAATCTTTAATAAAAGCTTTGCGAGTATTTGCCAATATAGTATCACCACTTCCCCCAAATAATTTAAATATCGTGGCTCGAAGTAGCCATTTTTTAACAAGGTGTCTATTTTCTTTTTGTTTTGCAGAATCCACAATACTATGAGTTAAATCTTTATGATAAATAAAATACAAAATAGGCAAAATGGCATTGTTTGATGAGAGTGTTTTTGCATCAAAACCAAAACTTCTAAGTAGCCTAAAAGTTTCAATAAAGGCATTTTGAATAGTTTCCCATTTCTCCTCAATATCTTGAATAAAGTTTTTATCAAAACTATTAATTTGAAATTTAATAGAATTATGAAAGAGATATAAAAATCCTTTTAACACCAAATCTTTTGAAATGCTGAAATTTTCATTGATTCTATCCACAAGATTATTGATTTCTGTCCTAGCATCAATCTTATTCCAATTCGCAATAGCGATACTAAATAAAATATCAGAATAATCAAGAGAGGTTCCACCCGAATTAATGCGTATAAAAATATTTACCGCCTTATCTGGATTTTGCTCTTCTTCTAAATAATAATTAATTAAAGCTTTATCGAATATTTTCTGATGAAATAATTCTAGTCTTTCCTCTTCATTCTCATCTAACTCAAATTCTTTTGCTATTTTTCTCACTCTGCTTGTATCGTGCTTATAAATTTCTTTGCATTTAAACCATTTTTGCCCCTGTTTATCAATATGAATACCTTTTTGTTTTGTAATCTTTCTATCAAGCCATAAAAACTCATATTCTACATTTTCGTTTTTTGGCTTTTCACTTTGAGTGAGATTGAAATAAAAATCACAGATCTTAAAATATCTATCATCATCTTCCCATCTATTATAGTTCTTATGAATATCATAATTTCCAAATAAAGCAAGATATAATGAAGTAAGCCTTTGTTGTCCATCAAGCACAGCATCAAAATCTTTATGATTTGAAGTGTTAAAGTAATCATTGTGTGTATGATACCACCTTCTATAATACTCCAAAAATCTATAAAATTTCCACGCTGTCTTGCTTTCATCTTTAACACGCCAAAACAACATCGAGCTAATCGGATAATCTCTCATAAGAGAATCAAACAATTCCTCTATTTGCTCTGGATACCACTCATACTCTCTTTGAAATGCTGGTAATAAATACTGATTTTCGCGTATTTTTTGCATTGCTTGATTGATTGTGATGGGTGATTGAAATCCTGCCATTACTACTCCTTAGAAATAAAATTTAAAGCTCAAGTTCCACTCAAGCTCATCATTGATTGTAAAAAAAAAAAAACAAATTTTGCAAGGGCTGATAAATTCTACATTGTCCCATTGTTTTGCGCGTGAAATTTCCTTTTGCAAAGCGCCACATTATGCAGTTTGTTTGACTTTTGCAAATCTTTCCATCCCTCAGGCTTCACAAAATGCGGCAGGGTAAAAATTTGCCCCAAATTTTCACATCAAAATTCATAAAGGCATTCTTAAAATACAAACACGCAAAGATTTCTCAATGAAAAATTCCAAGCTTACGGCCTAGATTATCGGTCGCTTTCATCGCGCCAAGCTCAATCTTCACAGGACAAAACGCATCGTTTTCATGAAAACTAAAATCCACCCAATCACACAAAGCATTTTACCCCATCAAGGCTCAAATTCCTCAAAAAGCTCCCTCAAAATTCGCGCCACATAGGAAATTTCCTCCTTTGTAATCACATAAGGGGGCATAAAATAAATCGTATTCCCCAAGGGTCTCAGCAAAAGCTTCTTCTGCAGCCCCCGCTCGTAAATCCAAAGCCCCGATCGTTTTTTTTCAGTCAAAATATCAAAGGCATAAATCATCCCCCGCTGCCTAAAATTCCCCAAAAAATCAAAGTCCCTAAGCTTTTCAAATTCCTGTGCGATGAAGGCGCTGAGTTTTTTATTTTTCTCCACCACGCCCTCCTTTTCAAAAATATCCAAAACCGCCCCAGCCGCCGCGCAGGCTAGGGCATTGCCCGTGTAGCTATGTGAGTGTAAAAAGGCCTTTTCATACTCCCCATAAAAGGCCTTGTAAATTTCATCCCCTAAAAGCACCACAGAAAGCGGCAAAAAGCCCCCCGTAATGCCCTTAGAGAGGCAAAGCAAGTCAGGCTTCTCCTCACACTGCTCCATCGCAAACAAGCTCCCCGTGCGTCCAAAGCCCGTGGCGATTTCATCAAAGATAACCAAAACTCCCGCCTCACGGCAAAGCCGCACCGCCGCATCGATAAAGCCCGCCGCATACATGTGCATATTCCCCGCACACTGCACCAGGGGCTCTAAAATAAAGGCGCAAAGCTCCTCGCCGTGCCTTTGTAAAAGAATTTTTAAAGCCTCCAGCTCCCGGCTATAATCCTCACCCCGAGGCACGCTCGTGCTTAAAACCTCCAAAAGCAAGGGCTTGTAAGCATCCCTGTAAAGTCCCACCCCGCCGACACTCAGTGCCCCCAAGGTCTCGCCGTGATAGGAATTTTCTAGGCACAAAAATTTACCCCTTTGCTTACCCTTGTGCAGATGGTAGTGAAAACTAAGCTTTAAGGCCACCTCCACCGCACTTGAGCCATTATCCGCATAAAAGCATTTCTCAAAGCCAGCAAGCGCACAAAGTCGCTCTGAAAGCCTGATGATAGGCTCGTGCGAAAAGCCCGCCATCATCACATGCTCCAAGCTATCAAGCTGCCTTTTTATCGCGGCTGAAATTTGCGCGTTACAATGCCCAAAAAGATTCACCCACCACGAGCTCACACAGTCCATATAAGCCCTACCCTCAAAATCATAAAGCCACACCCCCCTAGCCTCCTTGATGGGTATGGGTGGGAGCTTTTCGCATTCGCGCATCTGCGTGCAAGGATGCCAAATGTGCCGCAAATCACGCTCTATCAAATCACGCATCTCGTTCCCTTTTAAATTTGCGGCGGGTCATCATCTGGCATTTTATGCGGGGTGATGATTTCTATTTCCGCATCCTTTCCCAACTCACTAGCATCTGGCATCCTACCCCCATCAAGCTGCGATAAAAGCGCTCTTTTAAAGGCTAGGGGCGTATCGGTGCGGTGGTATTTCCCGCCGCTGTCTCTGCTTAAATTTTGCAAAAATTCCACATCCTCACCCAAGGCAAAGCAGTGGCACACGACCTGATTGATGGCTAGCTCGGGTCTTCCTTGGATGATGTTGGCGTTTAAATTTTTCATCATTTTAAGCATAGCCTCGGCACGAAACGCATCGGGCGGAGTGGGATTGGTAGCAAAGATGTAAAGCTCCTTGGCTAGGCCGTTGTGCTTGGTGAAATGGCGCATCGTCTCAATCATCGCTTTGTTGAGCAGATAGAGCATTTGCGGATTTTGCGGGAGGGCTTGGATGGCCTTGGTGAAGGATTGCGCCTCGTAAAAAGCGCCCAAAATATCGCCACTTTTGCTTTTGAAGTCATTGATGATGGCCTTGGTGAAAAACTCAGGTCCCTTAAAAATGCGCCTAGCTATGAAGGGCGCTATCTCCTGCAAGGCCTTAAAATAGGGCTTGATGCTTAGGGTGTTGCAGTGGATGAAGCCTAGCTCTTTGTAGGGCTTTTCGCACAAATGCAGGCCAAAATCAAGATCCTGCTTGGAAAAATTCACAATTTGAAAGGCATTTTTTTCGCACACCGATCTCACGCTCAAAATGCTCACCCTGCTCGTATCCAGCGTGTAAATGAACTCCCCATCATCGCTAAGATAGCTCCCATCCTCCTGCAAAATGCCCCCGTGCAAAATTCTACCCTCAAAGGAAATTCGCCTCCTGCTCTGCTCTGTGAAGGCGTTGATCGCCTGCCCATTGCTAGCGTAGATGAGCCCATCTTGGGGCACTTGCTGAGGCTTGGGGCGAATCTCGCAACTCATGCCATTGATGAGCCTGTTTAGGGCGGCAAAGACTGCTTTTTCATCGTCAAGGTCAAAATCTTTCATCTTGGCTCCTTTTCGATGCAAATCGTCCGCGCAGGGCAATGAAAAGTAAATGCGCCAAATTCCGCTACAATGCGCTCAAAAAAGGCAAAAAGTGCGAATTCAAACCCTCTTACACGATCTGAGCGCGCGTTTCAATCGTCGCACCCTCCCCCAACTGCGCCACGAGGGAAATTTTGTCCTCAAAGAAGGCAAAAAGCTCCTCAATCTTGCCAGCAACGACTATCTCAATCTTGCCCAGCGAGAGGATTTACGCGTGCAATTTCTCAGCCAATTTGAGGGGAAAATTCCGCCCTTTTCAGCCTCCAGCTCCCGGAGCCTGAGTGGGAATTTTGCCATTTATGAGGCGTTTGAGGGCTATCTTGGCGCACTTTTTGGGGGCAGGGAAGTTTTGCATTTTAACAGCGGCTACCACTGCAATCTCTCCTGCATCGCCGCCCTTGCCACCCTCCCAGAAACGCTTTTTTTGTGCGATAAATTCGCGCACGCTAGCATCATTGATGGGCTCAGGCTTAGCGGGGCAAAATTTTTTCGCTTTAGGCACAATGATGTGCGAAATTTAGAGCTTTTGCTCGAAAAGCATCACAAAAATTACAAAAATTTCATCATCATCAGCGAAGCACTTTTTAGCATGGAGGGCGATTTTGCGAGGCTTAGGGACCTCATCGCTCTCAAAAAGCGCTTTGGCGGGGTTTATCTTTATCTTGATGAGGCGCATAGTGTGGGCTGTTTTGGCGGGGGGCTTGGCTGGGCGGCGGAGCTGGGGCTAGCGGCGGGGGTGGATTTTTTGGTTTTGACCTTTGGCAAGGCTTTGGCCTCTGTGGGCGCTTGCATGGTGGCCGCAGGGGGGATGCGGGACTTTTTCATCAACACAGCCCGCGGCCTGATTTACTCCACCGCCCTGCCGCCCATTAATGTAGCCTGGAGCCTGTTTGTCTTCAAAAAAATGCGTGAATTTGAGGGGGAAAGAAAACGGCTTTTGGCACTGGCTAGCGCCTTTAAAAAGGCGCTTGAGGCTAGGGGAGGGCTGGTTTTGGGCGAGGCCTATATCCTGTCTTTGATTTTAGGGGACAATCAAAGGGCCCTAGAATTTGCCGCAGGGCTTGAAAAAAGCGGCTTCTTCGCCCCCGCCATCCGATCCCCCACCGTGCCACAAAACGGCGCGCGCATCCGCTTTTCTCTGCATAGCGGGCTTGAAATGAGCGATTTGGAGGGGATTTTAGCGCTGCTATGAAAAAGATTTTTTTGCATCAAAATGCCGATTCTGGGGATTTGATTGTGGTTTTTGGGGGCTTTGCGAGTCATCCTAGCCATTTTTCGCACCTAAAAAGTCAAAAAAATGTGCTTTTGTTTTTTGATTACGAGGATTTTTCTTTGGAATTTGATTTTAAGGCCTTTGAAAACATCACGCTCATAGCCTTTTCTATGGGCGTTTGCGTAGCGAGCAAGATGATGCGAAGCCTCCCACTTGGCGCAAAAATCGCCCTCAACGGCACCAACCAGCCCATCGATAGGAACTTGGGGATTCATCCGGGGATTTTTCGTAAAAATCTTGAGAATTTTTCGCTCAAGGCCTTCAAAAAATCCCTACTTGCAGAGCGGGAAAAACTGGCGCAGGATTTTGAGTTCAAAGACGAAGCAGGGCTTAAAAAAGAGCTTGGAAATTTGCTTGATTTTTGTCAAAAAGAGCGCCATTTAGCCTTCGAGTGGGACAGGGTCTATGCGAGTGCGCATGATGAAATTTTCCCGACAAAGGCCATCAAAAAGTCTTTTGGAGCGCCCATTTTTTTGAACGAGCCGCATTTTGCCTTTTTTGCCTTTGATTTTTGGGAAGAATTGTGAATTTTTTAAAAGCAAAACAAAGCTACTCCCGGGCTGCCCTCGTGCAAAATTTGATGGGGAATTGGCTTTGTAAAAGCTTGCAAAACACTGGGAGAGAGGAGTTTGAGAGGGTTTTTGAATTCGGCTGTGGTCAGGGTGAATTCACACAAAAGCTTCAAAAAATCATCCGCTTTAAAAGCTATGTGAAAAACGATATTTTAGATTACGGCGAGGATTTGGATGTGCAAATTTTTGACATGAACGCCATCGCCACGCACCCCCTAAGCCGCCAAAAATTTGACCTCATCGCCTCCAATGCGAGTTTGCAATGGCTAAGTAGCGATGCGATTTTCCCGCCCCTTGCTAAGATGCTGGCTCAAAATGGACTTTTGCTGCTTTCTAGCTTTTTGGAGGATAATTTTAAGGAGATTCGGCAAAGCACGGGCTTTGGGCTTGATTATCTAAGCTTTCAAGCCCTTAAAAACAAGCTTGAAAAGCATTTTGAAATCCTGCATCTAGAAGAGCAAAAAATCCCTCTCCGCTTTGAGAGTGCGCTGGAGCTTTTCAGGTATTTGAAGCTTAGCGGGGTGAATTCTTTGGGCTTTTATCCTCTCACTAAGGCTTTTTTAAGGGAATTTGAGCGCCGCTTTCAAAACCGCCTCACCCACCACATCGTGCTGATTTTGTGTCAAAAATCAAAAAATCTCTAGGCCCCATAAATTTTCACCAAGAATTTTTTGCCATTTTTGTAGAAAAAGGCGGGGAATTCATCGTTGGAGCAGATGCGCAAAAGATTAAATTGCTCGTTCAGGCTTTTATCAGGGTTTAGCTCACTGCACTCAGGATCTCGCCTTGGGTAGAAACTCTCCTCGCCGCTTTGTTCTTGAGGGGTGAGGGCGGGATAGAGTCTTAAGAATTCCTCGCACAGCTCAAGGCAAAACGCCGCCTGTTTTTCACGCAGCTCCTCATAAAGCTCAAGCCCCGTTAAATTCAGGCTTTTTTGCAGATAAATCGCCCCCGCATCGGCCTTTTCGTTGGCTTCAAAAAGGCTAAAGGGGATGGAATTTTTGCCTTCAAGCACCTGATGAAAAAGGGGCGACCAGCCCTTGCCCTGCGGCAGGGCGGAGGCGTGGATGACGATATTGTGCTTGTTTTGGGCTAAAAATTCTCCACCGATCAAACGATGATAAGAGAGGATGAAAACGACCTCAAAGCCCGAAATTTCAGTGTGAGAGTAAAAAAGCCTAGCCTTAAGCTTTTGGGCGAGTTTTTGCGCGTGGGGGACAAACCACTGCCCCGGGCTTGTTAGGATCGCGATTTTCATCAGGCTGCCCCCGCCCAAAAATGCGGGAGTTCACCCCCCCCCCCCCCCCCCCCCATTTTTGAGGCTTACAAAAAGAAAATTCCCCCCTTCTTTTTGAGGCTCAAAGCCGTTTTGAAGGTAGAGTTTGAGGGCTTTTTCGTTGCGTTTTAAAACCCGAGCCCTAAGCTCCTTCACGCCCAGAATTTCAAAGGCATAGCGCTTCACCTCCCGCATCAAGATCGCTCCCTTCCCCCTCAAATGCGGGTTTTGATACAGGCCAAATTCGCAAGAGTGCGCACCGATGCCCACAAAGTCAATCACACCCAGAATTTCCTCCCCTCTAATTTCCTCCTCATAGACCAAAAAATACCTCCTGCTTTCATCTTGGCGCAGCTCTTTGAGAAATTCCAAATGCCTTTTGAGGGGGATGTTTTGCGTCCGCATGAGGGGGGCGATTTTGGCGTCATTGCGCCAGGCGAGGACGAGGTAAATTTCAGCGAGGCTAAGCTGGGTGAAATTTTTTAGTCTGATCATCGCTTTTCCACCTCATAGCCCTTTTGTGCGAGCCACAGGGCGAGTTTTTTTTGATTTTTCGCATAACAAACGGCCTTGAAATTCACCTTCAAAAGCAGGGCCTCATTGACGAGGCTGGAGGCGGAGATGATGAGCTTGCGACTTTGCTTCATCATCTTGGCTAAATTTTCACAATCCACAAAAAGCTCCACATTCTCATGCGCCTTTACAAAGCGTCTAAGCCCTCTAAGGTGGGCGTTTGAGCTGCTTGTGGCGATGGCGATTTTTTTATCCATGGGAAGCTCGGAGGCGATTTTCGCGGAGAGATTTTTAGGATCCACCCCGCCCATGCAGATGAAAAAATCCCAAATTTTCGCCCGCTTCTTCCCCACTTCGGCGTAAAATTCCTCCCGTATCAGGGCGTAAGAAAAGCCGCATCTTAGCTCGCAGTGCTTTGGCACCAAGCCCTCATAGTCCTTAGCCTTAGCGTAGGCATTGACATTGAGCAAAATATCGCAGTGATGCGCCCTGATCTCATCGTCAAAGCTTAAAATTTTCACGCCCGTTTCAAATTTGATGAGCTTTTCATCATCGGCGCTGATGCCGTAATGATCGATGATGAGTAGATCAAAGCCCTCCGCTTTGATGAGGTTGATGAGCTCAAAAATGCTCTCATTTTCTAGGATGAAAACCTCATAAGGAATGCTCTCAATCAAATTCCCCTCAAGCTCCAAGCAAGCAAAGCTCACCTCATCGTAATGCTTGGCCAAAACCAGATCCCTTTTGATATGCCCGTAGCCTATCTTGCTCGAGCTGTCCGCGCGAAAAAGCACCCTCATAGCCCCGTCCCGCCGTTTAGTAGGTAGTCCACCGCGCTCAGGTAGGGGATGAAGCCTGAGCCCTGCTGATGGTAAGAGGGATGCTCAAAGTCAAAATAGCAAATTTCGATGGAATTTTTTGCGAACAAATCCTTAGAATAAGGCGTGTCGAGGTAGTTTTTACTCCCCTCTGGGCTAAGATAAGAATCGGCCCCAAAATGCAAGCAAAGCTCCAAAAGTAAATTCTCTCTCTTGGCCCCAGCGATGTCAAGCTCAGAGCTTCTAAAAAGCGGCGTCTTGATGCCCAAGTCCTCACAAAAAGCCCCAATCAAGCTAAGATTAAGCGCGACGAGATGATCGTGGCGGTGAAGCTCGCGCTCGATCAAGGCGTGGTATTTTTTGAAATTCCTAGCCTTTGCGTAGCCGTGGTGGAGGGTTTTGAGTAGCTTGGTGCGCCACTTTGTCTCAGGGCTCAGTTTGATTTGCGTGAGGGGGGTTTTTTGCGGCGCTTTTTGACACGAAAGCGATAAAAAGTGAATTTTATCCTGCAGTTTAATGCGGTTCCTGCTCTGCCAAGATCGCCGCTCAAACTGCACACTGTCTAAAAAAACGAAGGCATCCACACTCGCAATCATCCTAAAATAGCCCAGCCAAGGCAAAAAGGTGGGCTGCATGATGGCGATTTTCACGCGATACGCCCGTAAATGACTATGTCGCTATCATAAACCAGCCTGTCATCATCGCCCATAATGTTCGTGCTTTCATAGCTTAAGACCTTAAAATCGTGTAAATTCAAACGCTCTTTAAGATACTCCACGAGCTCGTGTTCTTGGTAGAGCGTGTTGATGCAGCCTGCCTCGCCTGTGGTGTTTTCATCCTGAGGGATGCGAAAGCTATTGTGCGCGATCTTCTCGCCCAGGCCGTAGCGGTAGTCCTTGATGCCCCTCGTGCGGAGGAAAAAGAAGGCGTTTTTTTTGTAAAGAGCGTTTTGACGACTAAGATGCAAAAGCTCCAAAAAGGCCTCACGGCTGAAATAATTCACCACATTAGGGATGAGAAAAACATCGGCCTCTATGCCATTCTGCCTTTTTGCAAAATCAAAAATATCCTCGCAAAAAAAGCGATAATCTTTCGCCCGAAGCACTTCTTTGAAGTTGAAATTCGCGTTTTGGATGTTTTGCGCGGCTAAATCCACCCCCCAGCATTCATAGTCATAATTTGCAAAAAGCTGCAGATTGTTGCCGTTTGAGCAGGCTAACTCCAAAGCCCTCCCCCCCAGCGTATGCAGGGCGTTTTTAAAGAAAAATTTAATCACCGCATTGTCGGGGAATTTTAGCCCCTTCAAATCCCTCAAATACATCCCTCGCTCCTTTATTTGATTTTGCCGTAAATGATAATATCGGCATCCTTGATGAAAACTTGATTTTTGACATTGATATTTTCACTCGTAATCAGCTCAAAATCAAACAAATTTAAATTCTCCCGCAAAAGCTCGACAAGCTCCCACTCCTCATAAGCCGTGCAAAGCAGGTTTTTCTCCCCGCTGAATTCATCCAAACTAAGCTCAAAACTCCCATTTTCTAGCCTCCGCCCCAGCCCATACCTGTGATCCCGCACGCTTCTAGCCCTGCAAAAAAAGTGGCTGAATTTCTCACCCCCCCCCTTCTCTCTCCCCCACGCGTAAAGCTTATTTGCTCTAGCGTTTGAAAGCAGGGCTTTAAAATCCTCCTTACTGATGTAATTGATCACATTGGGCAGCAAAAACACCCCCGCCTTTATCCCCTTTGCATTCGCCGCAAAGTCCCTCATGTCTGCCCGCACAAATTCCGCCCTCTTGAAGCGGTAAATTTTAGAAAAATTATGCCGCGCGTTTTGGATGTTTTGCCCCTCCAAATCCACCCCCCAGCACCTGAAGCCATAGCCCGCAAAAAGGCTAAGATTGTTGCCATTATGCGTGCCAAATTCTAGAACCTTTTTCCTTTTCACCTTGTGAATTTCATGTTTGAAAAACCACCGCACCAGCTCCACATCGGGGTATTTAAAGCCCCTTATTTTTTTAATAAGCATTGTTCTTCCTTGTTTTGATACAAAATTTTCGCCCACTCCAAATCCTGCGGCGTGTCAATATCGCAAACCAAATTCCGCCCCAGCACGAAGGCCGCTGCATGCGGTCTAAACATCACCCCCCCCTCCATCCACGCCCTGCTTTTACCAAAATAAAAGGCCCCCGCGTCAAAAAAAGCGGGCGTTAAATCCTGCGAGCGTGAAAAATACTGACCCTCATCAAACATCCGCACCCGCCTTTCCTCGTCCAAATAAAAGGCCCTCTGGATGGGCGCGCTAAATTCTGCCGCACTGAAGAGAAATTCCGCCCCGCCCCGCTTAAATTCCGCAAAGGCCTCCCGCAAAATCCCTGCATCCACAAGGGGCGCGGTCGCATAAAGGCAGCAGACGAGCTCATAATGCTGCCCCGCTTCTGCTAGGGTGGTGATGGCGTGCCTTACCACTTCCGTGCTTGAGGCAAAGTCATCGCTTAAATTTTGAGGACGCACGAAGGGCACAGTCGCGCCGTAAGTCCTAGCCACAGCGATGATTTCCTCATCATCACTTGAGACGACAACCGCGTCAAAAATGCCCGAATTTAGAGCGTTCCCAATGCTATGCGCGATGAGGGGCTTGCCGCAAAAGGGGATGATATTTTTACGCGGGATGCGCTTTGAGCCCCCGCGAGCGGGGATGAGACAGAGGGCGCTCACGAAAGCTCCTTGATGAGCTTGAAATGCAAAAGTTGGGCAATGATTTCTTGCAGTTCGTAGCCTTGCACTTTGATGATTTGCGCGATGTCAAGGACAGACCTCTTCCCATCGCAAAAAGCTAGGAAATTTGCAATTTGTGGCGGGGCGTAAAGCATAGCGCTAGGGTAAAGTCCCCGCTTTCCAAGCTGGGGCTCGCACAGGGTCGTGGCCGCGTAGGTG
>NZ_JAUMZG010000011.1 GCF_030528245.1 Campylobacter sp. | reverse complement strand
ATCAGGCAATTACTCGCTCCCAAAAGCACGATGTTTTTCATTGAATGGCCTTTTTAAAACGCGCACTTAGCTCTAAATTCTCTACCTTTATCACTTTGCTTGGAATTTTATAGCGCGCAAGGCGTCCCTGGCAGTGCTTTCTCACTAAATTTTTAAGCTCTAAATTTGAAAGCGCCGCAAGGCCCTCCTCCACAACTAGCTTAGCACTCACGCTCTGGCCTGTGAGGGCGTTAGACTCCCCATAAACAAGGCAGTCCCTCACCCCCTCAAGCTCCAGCAAAACGCCCTCCACCTCAAAGGGCAAAAGCTTCTCACCCCCGACATTGATCCACTCCTTACTGCGCCCTAGAATTTTAAGATACTCCCCATCCTCACGCTGCACACACTCTACCAAATCCCCCGTAGCAAAAAATCCGTCCTCTCCAAAAGCGGCGTTATCGTCGTTGAGATAGCCTAGGCTTTGCGTTTTTGTTTTCAAAAACAGCTCATTGCCCACAATCTTATACTCCACGCCCTCAAGCTTGATGTAGGAGCCATAATTTTTCGTTTGGATGATGCCCACCTCACTCGTGCCAAAGGTTTGGTGAAATTTCACACGAGGAAAGGCGTTTTTGAGGCGTGAAAGTAAAGCTTCTGGCATCTTTTCCGTGCCGTAAGTGATGACTTTAAGACTGCTAAGATTGTATTTTTCACCCACTTCGCTGAGTAAAAATAAATTCAAAAAGCTAGGGCTAGCGGGCAGGAGGGCGATGTGGTATTTTTCTATGCTTTGCGCGAGGCGTTCGATGTTTTTTCTATCACTCAAGCCCACCCCGCAAGCGCCCATTGAAAGGGCGTTAAAAAGGGTATTCAGTCCGCCGATGTGGTCAAAAAGTAAAAAAAGCAAAATATGCATGAATTTTGGCTTCTTATTCAGGTAGGAGGCTAAAAGCGCGTTAAGATCGTGCACCATGGCCTTTGGCCTTCCCGTGCTGCCGCTTGAAAAGAGCACGAGGGCGGGGGAATTTAAATTGGCTAGCAAGGTCGGATAGTCCCCGCACTCCACAGTCTTAAGCCCTCCCTCACCATAAAGCGCATCCGCTCCTGCTTCTTTGAGCTTGCTTTGCAGGTCGCTATCCCCACACATCAGCGGCACGGCCACCAAAGAAAGCTCCGCGCAGGCCAAAAGCATCGCCACGCTCGAGGGGTCGTGATCGCCCACGATGGCGATAACCCTAGCCCCACTCATTTGCCGCAAGAGGGCTATTTTTTCCTCCACCTGCGCCAAAAGCGCGGCGTAAGTGCAAATTTTTTCATCATAAATCAGGCAGGGCGAGGAGCCCTCAAAGGCGGCTAATTTTTGCAAAAAAGGATGCTTAAGCATAAACGCCTCCTAAAAATACCACCTGCGCCGTGACAAAGTCGCTCTTTTCATCGCAGAAAAATTCCACGACATTTAAGACATCTTCAAACTCGCCCAAACGCTTGATGGCTTGGGAATTTAAAAGCCTCTCGATCTTGTCTTGGGGGACATTTTTGATCAAATCTGTCCGCACGGGCGTGGGGCCTACGGCATTGACCGTGATGCCAAATTCACTAAGCTCCTTGGCGCAGGTTTGCGTGAGGTTGATGATGGCCGCCTTTGAAGCCGCATAAACGGCCTCGCCCTCAAGGCGTAAGGCGCTCGCCACTGTGGTGAAATTTATGATGCGGTAGGGCATGGCGCCTTTTTGCGTGCCCTTTTGCTGGGCCTTGAAATTCCTAGTCATGAGCTTAGAAACTTCACGCATCAATAAAAAAGAGCCGTAAAAATTCGTCTCAAAAATGCTTTTGACGCTTTGATAGGGCGTGGTGAGGGTGTGATTCATCGCGGCGATGCCTGCGTTATTGATCAAAATATCCACGCCGCCAAAACGCTTTTTAAGCTCCCGCACCATCCCCACAACCGCCGCCTCATCGCTAACATCAAGCTCAAAATGCGCGTAGTGAGGATGCTCTATGCTAGGCCCTACCCCTTGAGCAGCCGCACACTCTGAGGCCCTTAGCCAAAAAATGCTGGGCTAAAAATTTGCCGATGCCCTTGCGTGTGCCTGTGATGAGGATGGTTTTCACAGGAATTTTCCCTCGATGAAGGCGCAAAGCGTGGCGACATCCTTGAAGGGGGAATTTTTGGCGCTCATCGTTTTTTCATCGGCTAGGACGATGGGTTTTTGCAGCGCCTCGCTCAAAAGATCCTCCAAATCCGCGACAAAATTCACAAGCCCTAAAGAATCTAAATTCCCGCCAGCTCCAAAAATTTTCGTCCCCTCAGTGGCGTTTTTTAAGGCCTCATTTCCCAGCTCCTCGCCGTATTCTTTGAGTAAATTTAGAATGATGTTTTGAATTCGCATTTTTTATCCTTGACAAATTTCAAACGCAGCTTGCAAAAAAAAAAAAAAACAAATTAAAAATTTGGAACCCTTTTTGCTTTGCTTTATGAAAATTTAGATTCTGAGGATGGATGATGAGAATTTTTACCGTGATTTTGTTTTTTAGCCTGAGTTTGCACGGCCTAGCCATCAAGGATGTGGCTAATACCGTGGGCGTGCGGGACAATCAGCTCATCGGCTATGGCCTTGTCGTGGGGCTTAATGGCAGCGGGGATGGGACGAGCTCTAAATTCACCCTGCAGTCGGTTTCCAATCTCCTGCAAGGGATGAACATCAAGGTCGATCCCGCCGACATCAAGTCCAAAAATACCGCCGCTGTGATGGTTACGGCTAAGCTTCCTGCCTTTGCTAAAAGCGGGGACAAGCTTGACATCACCGTCTCCTCACTGGGTGATGCGAAGTCTTTGCAGGGCGGGACGCTTTTGCTGACGGCTTTGCGGGGGATAGATGGAGAAATTTATGCCATCGCGCAGGGCTCCATTTCCACAGGCGGCCTAGCGGCTAGACCCGGCGGGGCGGGCTCTCACTCTACTTCGGCCTCCGTGATGGGCGGGGCGAATGTGGAGAGGGAAATCCCGCAAAATTTCGCGCAAAGTAGCGATTTGGCGCTGAGTTTGAAGGTGGCGGATTTTAAAACCGCTCACGATATTGAGAGGGTTTTGAATGAGGTTTTTGACGCGGACATTGCGGTGGCGGTGGATTCTAGGACGATCAAGCTCACGCGGCCTGAGGAAATTTCTGCGGTGGAATTTATGGCGCGGGTTTTGGAGCAGGACATCGCCTACACGCCGCAAAGCAAGGTCATCATCGATGAAAAAACGGGCACGGTCATCGCTGGGGTCGATGTGGAGGTGGAGCCCGTGCTGATCACGCACAAGGATATTACGATAAAGATCGATCCCAATAATCAAAACGAGCTCGCTCAAAATGAGATCGATATGAAGGACGGCGGAGCTATCGATCCTGCCTCGAACACGCTGCGCATATCAGGCCCTAAAACCACGGTGGCTAACATCGCTAGGATGCTTAATAAGCTCGGCGCTGCGCCCAATGACATCATCGCTATCATGGAAAATTTAAAGCGAGCCGGGGCGATCAATGCGGAGCTGGAGGTGATATGATGCGGGTGGATAATTTTCTCAACACTTACAATATGGGCACAAATGCCCTTTTGGAGAGGGCCGCGAGAAATCCTAACGCGCAAAAAGCTGGGGAGAATTTCGGGGCGGCTTTTGGGGTGAAAAATGCTGAGGATGAGGCCTTGAAGGAGCAAACCGATGCCTTTGAGGCTTTTTTGGTGAAGTCGGTTTTGGATATTTCTTTGAAAAATCAAAATTCGCTTTTTGGAAAAGACGCTGGCGATGAAATTTACGCATCGATGTATAACGATGCGATGAGTAAGGCTTTGAGCGGGGGGCTGGGTTTTTCGAAAATGTTGTTTGATTTTTTGAAAGAAAGGGGTTAAGTTTTTTTAAAAATGGACGATATAGTTCGTAGAGGATTATAAAATCTAAAAGGAGGCGACAATGATAAATCCTATACAGCAAAACTATATAGCCAACGCTTCTAATGTCCATAAAACCGACAAAGAAACAAAAGAAACGAAGACAAATGAGGCTCAAAAAACGGAGAGCAGCAAGGCTTCAAAAATCGCAGAACAGATCAAAAACGGCACTTATGAGCTGAATTTAAAGGCCACAGCCGATGCGATAGCTGATTCCTTGCTTTAAAATTTTCTCCTTTTTGAGCTAAATTTGAGCGAGAAAAGGAGAAAAAATGCTAAAACAAAATCTTGACACAGTCAATGCCATACTGAAAGAACTCATAGAACTCACCGAGCAGGATATCGAGGATATACAAGCGGCCAAGCACGGTGGGGTGGGTGCGAGTGTGGAAAAAAAAGAACAACTCATCGCCCAATTCACTCGGGCAAAAAAACAGCTTGATTCCACTCTAGTAAGCCTCAACAATAGCTCCCCCAAGGGCCTGAGCGAGGTGCTTGATGAAGAGGACAAGCAAAAACTGGATCAGCTTAAGAAAAATTTACAGACCCTCCACAGCAAAAATAAAGAATACGCCAAATTCGTCCTCATCGTCAAGGATTTTCTTGATGGGCTTGTCAATACGATGTTTGATGATGGAACGAATCGTGCTTATGGGGATAAAAAGATCACGCCAGAGTCTATTTTCAAAATGCAAGTATAGGGGGATGGGATGGGAATTTTTTCTACGCTACATACGGGAGTTACGGGCTTAAAGGCGAATGAGGTCCAAATCGCCACCACGGGCAATAACATCACCAATGCCAATTCTACCTTTTACACGCGCCAAAGAGTGGTGCAAACAACCAATGGTTTTTACACCACAGGGGGCGTTCAGATCGGCACGGGGACGGCTATTGAGAGCATAGTGCGCCTGCACGATGAGCATGCTTATTTTAAGCTTAAAAACGCTACCAACCAGCAAGAATACACAGGCTACCTCAAACAGGCCCTGGAGGAGATTTCGCAGAGATTTCCGGATCTTCAAAATAATGGAATTTTAAACGATTTGGAAAATTACAATAAGGCTTGGAATGACTTTGCAAATAATCCCAATGAAAGCGCCACGAAGATAGCTCTTATCAAATTCGCCCAAACGCTAACGGAGAGCGTCAATAAATCCCACGCCACTCTGGGAAAAATCCAGCAAAAAATCAACGACGACATCAAATCCACCGTGGAGGAAATCAACCGCATCGCAGAGGAAATCGCGGGCATCAATAAGCAAATTTACGGGCAGGAGGCGCGATTTACAGATCATGCTAACGAGCTGAGGGACAAAAGGGATGAGCTTGAGCTCACGCTTTCCAAGCTCGTAGATAGCGTGGCGAGTAAGAGCGAAATCGTGCAAAACAGTCGCCTGGAGCAGACCATAACCGACCCCGGACGCCACTATAATCTTAGCATTGAGGGACTTAGCATCGTGGATGGGGTGAATTTCCACCCCCTAAAGCTTGACTATGATGATAAAAACAAGTCTTATAGCATCCACTACCAAATGGCCGATGAGAAAATTCGCGATTTGACGACTAAGATCAGAGGCGGGCAACTGGGGGCGCAGCTTGATTTGCGGGGGAGGGATTATAATAAGCTTGAGGGCAAGTATGATGATGGCATCATTCAGGGCTATATGAACTCGCTGGATACCTTCGCCAAGACGCTGATAAATGAAACCAATAATATTTATGCGAGCTCGGCTAAAAATTCTGCGACTTCGGATTATTTGAGCGAGCTGAGGGGGGATGTGCCGCTTACAAATTACGACAGGACCATACAGCCGGGTAATTTTGAGGTTGTAATTTACGATGAAAATGGCGGCAAAAAGGTCAGTAAAAGCATTGAAATCAATGTGAAAACCACCATGGAGGACATTGTCAGGCAAATCACAAGTAATACCGATGACAATAATGATAAAAACGCGCTCAACGATGTGGATGATTTGGTTGATGTGAGCTTTAGTTTTGATGTGAAAAGCGGGGGGCTTTTTCAAATCAACGCCAAAAGTGGCTTTAAGGTCGCCATAGAGGACAAGGGGACAAATTTCGCCGGGGCCTTTAGCGTGGGGGGCTTTTTTAACGGAAAAGACGCGAGTAGCCTTGCCGTGAAAAATAGCCTTGTGGACGATCCCAATACCCTAAGGGCTAGCAAAAATGGCGTCGATAGCGGCAATGATCTTGCCAATGAAATCATCCAGCTTCAATACAAAAAGGTGAATTTTTACAACGAAGACGGGACGATTGACGAGCTCACTATGGAGGAGTACTACCGCAAATTTACGGGCAAAATCGCAAGCGATGGGGAGAGCAATAATGTCGTGCATGCTAGCAATAGCACGCTTTACAATTCCGTTTATGCTGAGTATCAGTCCAAAAGCGGGGTCAATACCAACGAAGAATTGGCCGCCCTCATCCAGTATCAGTCAAGCTACGGGGCCGCGGCCAAAATCATAACCACAGTCGATAAAATGCTAGACACGCTGCTGGGGCTTAAGGCCTAGTGTTTGAATTTTGATGTGTGGGCTTAAGGAGAGACTGGAGAGGCTAGCTCAAATTCACAACGGTCCCGAGGGGCTTTTTGCCGCTGCTGATCCTCTGCAAATCGCTAAGAGGCACGGTGATGAGTTTGTCGCTTTGCTTTGTGCTCTGTGTGCCTACGGTAATGCGAAAAATATCGTTAAATTTTTGGAAAAGCTTGATTTTGATCTGCTAAATTCCAGCGAAAAACACATCAAAAAAGAGCTCAAAAATCTCAAATACCGCTTTCAAAACGAAGAGGATCTGCGACAAATTTTCATAACCCTCAGCCGACTCAAAAAAGAAAACTCCCTAGAAGATCTTTTTGCAAGTCCCTACAAAAAAAGCCTTGATGTGAGCGCGGGGGTGAAAAATTGCATCCGTGAAATTTATAAAATCAATCCTTACCGCTCGAGGGGCTATGAATTTTTTTTTGGTAAAATTTGGCACAACTCCCCCCAATCAGCGCTCAAGCGCTACAATATGTTTTTACGGTGGATGGTGCGAAAAGATGCCTTGGATATGGGACTTTGGAAGCAAATTCATAGCAAGGATCTCCTCATACCACTCGACACGCACACCCATAAAACGGCTCTCAATTTAGGACTTTTAAAGCGTAGAATTTGTGATTTTAAAAGTGTTTTAGAGCTAAGCAACAAACTGAAAGAATTTGACCCACAAGATCCGATAAAATATGACTTTGCGCTTTATAGACTGGGGCAAAATAAGGGACTGAAAAGTGGAATTTGAATTGGATTTGATTTTTTATTTTGTGCTTTTTTTCATCGCTATTTTTGCCGGATTTATCGACGCGATCGTAGGTGGGGGCGGACTCATCACCATCCCAGCCCTGATGGCTAGCGGCATCCCACCGCACCTAGCACTGGCTACGAACAAACTCCAAAGCGTGTTCGGCTCTTTCACCGCTGCGGCGACTTATTTGCGCTACAATACCTTACCATGCCTTGCTTGGGGCGTCTTTTTCACGGCACTTGGAGCGGCTTTTGGGGCCTGGAGTGTCTTGCTCATTGCGGATGGAAATTTAAGGCTCATCATTTTGATTTTGCTCGCTTTAATCTTTCTCTACACGGCTTTAAGGCCAAATTTAGGCAAAACGCAGGGCAGGACTAAGATTAAAAATGTCAAATTTTTTCATCTTATTTTTGGCTTAATTTTGGGATTTTATGATGGATTTTTGGGGCCTGGGACGGGATCTTTTTGGATCTTTGCCTGTGTGATTTTTTTGGGATTTGATATGAAAAAAGCAAGCATCAATACAAAAATTTTCAACTTTTCAAGCAATATTGTCGCTCTTGCAATTTTTTTGTGGCAATACGAAGTTTTGTGGCTTGTGGGAATTTTAATGGGTGTGGGGCAAATTTTAGGAGCGTTTTTGGGCTCAAAACTCGTGCTGAAAACGGATGGGGGCTTCATCAAAATCTTGTTTTTGTGTATTGTTGGGGCGACCATTTTAAAAGTTGCTTGGGATTATCTTAATAACCTCACATAAACTCGACGAAAATTTTTTTCAGCAATGAAAAACCAGTTATCACAATGGAGAGAGCTTGAAACATCAATAAAATAGAAATGTAACGACTTGACAACAACTTCATTTTTCAATAAAATCCCTGCTTTACTTTTTAGATTCCGGATTAGCTCAGCGGTAGAGTAGTCGGCTGTTAACCGATTGGTCGTAGGTTCGAATCCTACATCCGGAGCCATCGTTCAAAAACCTTCAACCTTCACGATCAATCTCCCATCAATAGCCACCAAAAATAGCATTATTTCATATTTTTTAGATTTTTTACGATCGCATCGATCTTTTCACTCGCCTTTTCGTAATCCCCATCTTTAAGCTCCTCTAAGGCATTAACAGCCGTAGAAAAATCTTCAATCTCATTAAGATAGCCCTCGATAGCCTCTCGCACTATGGCCGATTTGGGTTTTGATAGGTTCTTACTGAGCCTATCCAGTCTTTTTTTAAGTGGAGCGGATAATCTGAGTGAGTAAATTTTTACTTCGTTTTTCATTGTCTTTTTCCTTAAGAATGTATTTGATGAAATTTGATGGCTTGTTTGCATTTTTTGCAAGTGAATTTTACCCCCTGAAGCTCTATTTTTTGATGAATTCCAAAAGGCACATCGTGATATTTCCCCTGACAATCGCAAGTGTAAAGATAAAATTGCGGCTTCTCAGCACCATCAACACCCGCTTCCTCAAAGCTCACATCGCTACCGTCATCCGATGCCAGCGCCGAACTCCTCCATTCCTCCACTTTCATATCTTCATAAAGAATATGCTCCAAAAGCCATTTTTTGGCGATCAAATAAAGCTTTTCTTTCAAATCATTTGTGGACTTTATGCCCTTAATGAGATTGATCATCGTCTGTATGATCTCTTTGTGAATTTTGCGATGCGTTTCAAAATCCGGATATCCAATGAGCTGCATATATTTTTCCTCATCATTAAAATGATCTTTCATGTAGTTGAAAAATTCAGCCAACAAATCCTTGACTTCGCCCTTACTTACGGGCTTGTCAGAAACCATCTCCACTTTAGCAGCCAACTCAAAAAGCTTTTTATGCTGTTCATCGATTTTCGAATTATGCACACTAAAGCTATTATCCCATCTTGGAAGCATCTAGATTTCCTTAAGAATTTTTTATTTTTAAAATTTTTAAAATTAATATTGAAATAATTTTACATCATTGCTATGAGAAAATATTAATAAAATATTGAAAAATAAAAGTTTAATATTTTTTAAAATATTACGCTAGAATCAAAACTTGATTCCTCGTTTATTGCTATCACCAAAAAGGACAAAAATGCAAATTATGCTTTGTGCGATTTGTAACATCGCAAGTGGAAACTGCTCTGAGGACTGCAAATACTGCACTCAAAGCTCCTATGTCAAAACGCAAATTCAAAAATACCGCCGCAAGGACCTCGCTCAAATCGTTCAAGAGGCCAAGATGGCGAAAAAAAACGAGGCTTTGGGATTTTGCCTCGTTACCGCAGGGCTGGGGCTTGATGATGAAAAGCTAGAATATGTCTGTCAAGCCGCTCACGCCGTCAAAAAAGCAGAGCCCAATCTACTCCTTATCGCCTGTAACGGCATAGCAAGCACGGAGCAGCTTAGAGAGCTGAGAAAGGCTGGGGTTTTCTCCTACAATCATAATCTCGAAACTTCGCGCGAATTTTTCCCGAAAATTTGCTCCACGCACACTTGGGAAAGTCGCTTTGAGACAAATTTAAACGCCAAAGAAGCAGGACTCATGCTTTGCTGCGGAGGGATTTATGGCATGGGTGAGAGCGAGGATGATAGAGTGAGTTTTAGGAGGTCCTTAGCCGAACTTGAGCCCTTTTCCAGTCCTATAAATTTTTTCATCGCTAATGAAAACTTGAATCTAAAAGCGCCAAAACTTGAGGCCGATGAAGCCCTGCAAATCATCAAGGACACGAAAAAAGCCCTGCCAAATTCCGTCATTATGGTCGCTGGAGGGCGTGAGGTCGTGCTGCAAGAAAGGCAGTATGAAATTTTCCAAGCGGGCGCTGGGGCCATCGTGGTGGGCGATTATCTCACGACACGGGGTGAAGAGCCAAGCCGCGACATCACCAAGCTCAGAGAAATGGGATTTTCTTTTGCATCCGAGTGCCATTAGCCCCCAAACCTTAGTGGATTTAAAGATCCTCATCATCATAGCGACTTGCTTGCTCCTTTCGCCGCACGTTGCAAAATTATTGCGTCTGCCCATTTCTGCGACCGAAATCATGCTGGGAGCGGTTATAGCGTCATTGGGACTCATCGGCGAGAGTGAGAATTTCAAGCTTTTAGCCGAAATAGGCTTTTATTATTTGATGTTCATTGCGGGGATGGAGGTGAATCTGCACTCCTTTTTCAACATGGACAAAAATTTAGCCAAAAACAGCCTCTTTTACATCGCGATGCTTTATTTGCTTTCCTGTTTGCTGGTGTGGCTTTGTAAAATTCCTTACATTTTTGTTTTAATCATCCCCGTGATGAGCGTGGGGCTTTTGTCGGTGCTTTTTAAAGACCTTGGTAAGGATTGCCATTGGCTGAACGTTTCCATGACCACGGCGACTTTAGCAGAAGTCGTTTCCATCGTGCTTTTGACCATTGTTTCTTCTTTTTTGAATGAGGGCGTGGGTGCCCTGGAGACAGCGAAAAGCATTTTGTATCTTGGCATCTTTTTGGGACTGAGCATTTTGGGCTTTAAATTGCTCGAAGTGCTTTTTTGGTGGTATCCGCAGTTTAAGGCCGTCCTAATGCCTCGAGAGGATAAAAACGAAAAGGACATAAGATTTTGCATGGCGATTTTCATTTTTATCACGGTGATTATGGTGTTTAGCAAACTTGAAGTTGTGCTTGGCGCCTTCATCGCAGGCTCATTCATCGCAACCTTTTTTGACCACAAAAAAGACCTAGAACACAAACTTTCAAGCTTTGGCTATGGCTTTTTAATCCCAATTTTTTTCATCCACATAGGCTCAACCTTCAACCTCGCCCTACTCTTAAACCATCAAATTCTTCTCCAGGCCCTGTTATTGACGGCGACGATGATGAGCGTGCGGATGCTTTGTGCGGGAGTGTTTTTAAGCAAAATCGGCGCTAAAAATACCCTCCTCTTTGCCCTCAGCCACTCCATGCCCCTGACCCTGCTCATCGCCATAGCGACCCTATCCTACTCGGCCAAGCTCATCACCGAAAATTTATACTCAGCCCTTATTTTAACGGCATTGTTGGAGGTGATTCTTGCGATGAGTTTGATCAAATTCATTGCTAATTATAAAAAATGAAGTTACTTTTTTACACACAGGCAAAATAAATTTTTTTTACAAATGATAAAAAATACCCCGCATTTTTTCTTTGTTATAATACCCCGACAACAAAAGCGAAAGGATTGAGATGAATTCCATCACCATCACGGACAATAGAAACGGCAACCATTACGAATTCCCCATCTATGATGCCACGATAGGGCCGAGCGTTGTGGATATATCAAGCTTTTACAAAAAAACGGGGATGTTTTGCTACGATGAGGGGCTGACCTCCACCGCAAGCTGCAAGTCAAAAATCACCTACATCGATGGCGAAAATGGCATCCTAACCCACAGGGGCTATGGCATTGAGTGGCTTGCGGAAAATAAGCTTTTTTTAGATGTCGTGCATCTTTTGCTTTACAAAGAATTACCCAGCCAAGAAAAACTCGAATCCTTCCGCTACGAGCTTAAAAAACGCTCCTTCATCCACGAGGGCATGCACAAGCTTTTTGACGCCTTCCCCGACAATGCCCATCCCATGGCCATTTTACAGGGTGCGGTTTCCTCGCTTTCTGCCTTCTACCCCGATCATCTCAATATGAATGTCAAAGAAGAATACATGGAAATGGCAACGCGCATCATAGCGAAAATCCCCACCATAGTCGCAGCGGCCTATCGCTACAAGCACGGCTTTCCCATGACCTATCCGAATTTGGACCGGGGCTTTACGGAAAATTTCCTCTACATGCTACGCACCTACCCCCACGATCATGTCAGGCTCAAACCCATCGAAATCAAGGCCCTAGACACCGTTTTCATGCTCCATGCTGACCACGAGCAAAATGCCTCCACCTCCACCGTGCGCGCCGTAGGCTCCACCCACGCGCACCCCTACGCCTGTATCAGCGCGGGCATAGGCGCACTTTGGGGGCATGCGCACGGCGGAGCCAATGAGGGCGTCATCCGTATGCTTGAAATGATAGGCACGGTTGATAAGGTGGATGCCTTCATCAAAAGGGCGAAGGATAAAAACGATCCCTTTAGATTGATGGGCTTTGGGCATAGAGTGTATAAGAATTTTGACCCGCGTGCGAAGGTTTTGAAAAAGCTACGCGATCAGCTCATCGATGAGCTTGGCATCGATACCAATCTCATCAAAGTCGCCTCAAGGATTGAAGAAATCGCCCTGCAAGATGAATACTTCGTGCAAAGAAGTCTCTACCCCAATGTCGACTTTCACAGCGGCTTGATCCTAAAAGCCCTGGGAATTCCTAACGAAATGTTCGCCACCCTCTTCGTCATCGGCAGGACCCCGGGCTGGATCGCGCAGTGGATAGAGCTCAAAGAGCAAGAAAGCCTCAAAATCGTCCGCCCAAGGCAGCTTTATCTGGGAGAAGCGCAAAGATGAATTTAGACCCCTACTTGACCCTAGCTTTGGATGCGGCCGAAGCGGCGGCTGGGGTTATTTTGAGCGAAAGGGATGGCCTTAAAATTTGGCAGAAAGAGGACGGTTCACCCATCACCTCAGCCGATCTAGCCTCCAATGAAATCATCAACGAAAAGCTCTCCAGCACGGGTATTAAAATTCTTTCTGAAGAGAAAATTTTAGGCCCCAAAGAAAGGGCGGATTTGGAGTATTTCTGGCTCATTGATCCCCTTGATGGCACGAAGGGTTTTTTGAGGGGGGGGGATGAATTTTGCGTGATGATAAGCCTCATCCACCACGCAAGGCCTGTTCTAGCCTTGATCAAAAACCCCTGCAATGGCGATATTTTTTACGCCCACAAAGATAGCCCCGTGTATAAAAATCACCAAATTTTAGAAAAAAATCCGCACGTTTTCACGCAAAATAAACGCACCGCGCTCCTCAGCGTCAATCACCTCTGCAAAGACGATGAGGAATTTGCGCAAAAATATCAGCTCAAGGCTCTAAACATCAGCTCTGGGCTTAAATTTACCGCTCTTTTGGATGGCCGTGCGGGACTTTACAGGCGTAAGGAAAAATTAAGCATTTGGGATCTCGCGGCGGGAGATTTTCTCGTCAATCAAAATGGCGGCTTCATGGGAAATTTCCAAAAAAGGCCCCTTTGCTACAATGAGGATTTGAGGGCGGATTTTTTCATCGCGGTTTCTGATGAGGCTTTTTTGGATGATTTTGAGCTTTGAATTTTTTGTGTGAGTCTGGGGATGATGCGGATTTTTTTGTTTTTGGGGCTGTTTTTGTGCGCGATTTGGGCGAGTGATTTTTCCAAAAAAAAGCTGATTAAGATCGACGAGGGGCAGGATAATTTTGAACTCATCAATTTAGACCAAGCGAGGAGCACTCCGCCCCTTGACTCTCAAAAAGCCCTCTTTGATAGCTCGGCGCTTAAGGAAAATCAGAGCGCCATCCGGGATAAAAAGCTTGATTTTGCCATCGTTTTCACCTCCAGAAGGCCCTTCAGCTACCCAAGCCCTCAAGGACCCAAAAATTTAAGCCACACCTTCAGTCAAAACACCCTTAGAGCCCTGAGGCTGAATTTTGTCAATGCGGCCGCAAATGGCATCTACCAGAGTCAAAAAACTCTCAAAAGCTTCAGTCCTCAGGATGCGAGTTTGATCAATATCGCGCCTTTTTTGAGGCAGGAAAAGGACAGGGGGAAAATTTATGCGGATTTTGTGGATTATCTCATCATCATCAATCTCAACGAATTTTACATCAGCACCACGAATTTCATTTTCACTCAAAAGACGGGCGCTAATGCCGTGATAAATTTCAAGCTCATCAGCGCAAAGGGGGAGGTGAAATCCAAAAACATCACCCTAAAAATCGCCCTCGATGAAGACGCAAGTCCCCGACAAAACTACCAAAAAGTCCTCGATGAAATGCCCAAAATGCTGGCCCAAGTCGTGCACAGACAAACGAGAAGGCTCAAAGTACAATAACCTCATTTTCCAGCCGCACGCCAAATTCCTCAAAAACCCTACTCCGTGCCAGCTCGATGAGAAAGATCGCATCCTCAAAGCTCGCGCCGCCTTTGTTGATGAGAAAATTTGCATGCTTATCGCTGATCATCGCCCCGCCCCTCTCAAAACCCTTAAGCCCCGCAGCCTCGATCAGTGCCCCCGCAAAATTCCCGGGCGGATTTTTGAAGATCGAGCCAAAGCTCGCGCCGCTTGGTTGATTGCTCCTAGCGCTTTTTAAAAGGACATCCTTAGCATCATCAAAACCCCATTCTAGCTTGAATTCCGCCCAAAAAAGCGGCAGGGTCAGAGGGCAAAAACGATAGGCAAAAGTGACATCCTCGCGCAAAATCTCCCCCCTAGCGCTCATGATTTTTACCAAATGATGCGAGATGTTTTCATCCTTAAGCCCCGCATTCATCCTCAAAAGTCCGCCGAGAGTCCCGGGAATTTTGAGCAAAAATTCTAAGCCTTTGAGGTTATTCTCCTTTGCAAAGCGATAAATTTTAGCCGCCTTTGTCTTGCAGCCTATGCGCACCAAAGCGTGGGTTTTGTCCCTTTCTAAAAATTTTATAAAGTCAAAATTCTCGCCTAAAATCGCCATTTTTTTAGGAGCAGGACTGATGAGGAGATTATTCGCCCCGCCGATTAAAACGCCCTCAAAATCCCTAACTCTGTCTAAAATTTCCAGCTCAAATTTGCCCCCTATCCGCACGGAGGAATACTTGCTAAAATCGATAATCATTTGATGAAGGTTGGGATTTGATTGAGAATATTTTGCGTAAAATCTATCATCGTCGTCATCATCCATGGCATCAAAAAGATGAGCACGACCACCACTAGGATGATTTTTGGCACGAAGGATAGGGTCATTTCGTTAATTTGCGTTGTCGCCTGAAAAATACTAATGATGAGCCCGGCTATGAGCCCGGCTAAAAGCATGGGCAAAGACAACAAAAGCGTAACCTTAAAAGTCGCCACGCCCAAAGCCACTAGGGTGCTTTCGTCCATTTGAGTCCTTTAAGAATTTCTTACCTCTTCATACTCGCTGGGGATGAGATAATCCTGCGCTTTCAAAATTTTATCATAAAATTTATAATCATACCCTAGCTTGAAAAGCCTATCCACCGCCTCAAACTGCAGCTTGCTCATCGAGATGGAGTGCGCATTGGCGTAAAGATCGAGGTAGGTCTCAAGCCCGGCCCCATCCACGCGCACAAGACCCCGTTCCAAAAGCATGGGCGCTAAAATGCGCTTGTTCTTGTGTGCTAGAGCCACTGCCCGCGTCAAATCCCGCTCCACCTTGATCGCATCGCTAAGTGGCAGACTCCTGCGCAAAGCCATCCCCCCCAGAGGCAGGGGCAGCTCCTCGCCGGCAAATTCTCGCCAGATGTCCCAAATTTCAGCCTCCACGCAAAGCGAGGGGTCAAATTCCAAGATGCTCTCATGTATCAGCACCCCCGCATCCACCTCTCCGCCAAGAACCGCCCCCTCTATCTCTAAAAAATTCTTGTAGATGATGCGCGCATCGGGGTATTTCATCTTAAAAAGCATCGCATTTGTGGTGTTTGCCCCGCTTAGGGCGACCTTAAAATTACGCTTGAGAATTTTATCTTTTTTTTTGATGAGCTTGGGCCCATAACCCTCCCCAAAGCTCACCGCCGTGCGCAAAAGGGCGTATTCGTTAGCGATGAGGGGGTAGAGAGCGAAGGAAATCGCCGTGGCGTCAAATTCGTTCTGCAGGGCTAAGTCGTTAAGCGTTTGTATGTCTAGGGCAGCGTTAGTGTAGTGAAAGTCCCCCACCCAGCCGAATTTTATCGCCCAATACATGAAAATATCATCGGCGTCAGGAGAATGAGCGATGGTGATTGTTTTCATATTTTTCATAATGAATCCAAAAGTTTAAAGCGCTAGAAATACTTTCAATAGAAATTTTAAAATATCATTTAACTGAAGCAAAAAATTTAAACTACCCTTAATAAAATCAAATCCCCGCTTGTTTGAATGAAAAATCTTTACAACATAGCGAAGATTTGCAACTCGCGCTAATGCAACAAACTTGCGATTTTTGTTTGCAACATTATATTGCTTTGTGCGGCAGCAAAAGCGGCAGCATTTTCTCTAAGATAACCAGCGTTAAAATCATTAACATTTTTTGCCATATCGTTGTTGAGCAAATTATTTTCAGCAGCTTTTACACTGATGCTATTTTGCACGCTGGCATTGATATTGGCATTGAGGGCATTGATCCCTGAGCCAATTTCACTCCTCAAGCTCCCTAGCTGGTCAGTAAAAGAAGTGATGGTTTCTGGGTCGTCAATGCTTAAATTATCAACATTAAGTGGGTTTAAATTCGTTTTTTCCACCCCACTGCCCACGACAAAATCCATAGTTTGAAACACATTTTTGCCATTGTAAGTGGCATTGTTAAAAGAATCATCCATCGACTCCTTTATGCGCGTGGCTTCGCCCCTTAGCATATTTTTCTGGGCATCCGTCATAACGCCGCTATTCATCCTCACGGACAGCTCACTGAGTCTATCGGCACTTTGGGATATGTTCGTCAGGCTAGCATCGGCAATTTGTAAAACTCCTATCGCATCATAAGCATTTGCTACGCCCTGATCGATAGTACCAGATTGGGATCTTAAAGAATCGGCAATTGCCAAATTCGCACTATCCACACCGCTAATCGCCCTAACCGCAGCTATGTTATCCAAAGCCTTTTGGGAAGATTTGTGAGCGTTATCCAAGTAATAACTCTGCTTCAAAGCATTCGCGTCGTTGATTGTCATGATGGCCTCCTTTAGAGTTTTTAGACTTAAATTCTAGTCTTTTTTAGCTATTTTAAAACTTAAAAAAAATAAAAAAATTTGCATCATCGCAATAATTTTGATCACCACCTCACTTGCCTTATGCATTCTTGCAAATTCTTCGCTCTGCGTAGCGCTTTCGCCTAAATTTTGCGCGTGAATTATGTAAGCGCTAAAATAAAAAACGAAAATCAAAGCAAGGATAAAAATCAAAAGCGACAAAGCAAATTTAGAAAATCTTAATTGAAAACTCAGCTCCTTGTCTTTTTGAAAAAATGAAAATCCCTCATAACAGGCACCCACAGTCGCCACACCCAGCAAAACATAGCCCATTTTGACAAAAATTTGCGTCATGATAAGGCCGCTTTGAAAATGGCTCAAAACACCCTCGCCGATGAAGGATTGCGGGTAAAAGACCAGCGGCGCGACAACAATGCCCAAAATAAGCTCCGCGCCCACCATGGCGGCGATCAAAAAAAGATGAATGGCTCTCATTAAATTTCCTTGAAAATTTTTAAAGAATTCTACTGCGAAAAGGTTAAGAGATTGTGGGCGAAAAAGGCTCGATCAAAACCCCTCTCGTCCTGGAAAAATTTAGCTTCAAAATTGTGCTTTTGCAGGGATTGGGCTAGAATTTTTTTTTGATCATGTCCCATTTCACAGGCTAAAAATTTCACCCCTTTTTGAAAGCTAAATTCAATAATGCTTTCTAAAATTTCATGGCCATCCTCTCCGCCAAAAAGGGCATTTTTGGGCTCTTTTTGCGTCCATTTATCGAGCTTATATGAGGCCTTGATGTAGGGTGGGTTTGAAAAAATCAGCTCAAATTCCCCCCGCAAATCCTTAAAATCACTCAGGTGAAAATTTATCAAATGAGCCACTTTGTGTTTGATGGCATTTTGTTGTGCGATTTTTAGGGCCTTATCATTAATATCACAAGCTGTGATTTCAAGTCCCAATTCTTTGGCCAAAATGATGCTTAAAATCCCGCTTCCAAAGCCTATTTCTAGGATGTTTTTAGGCTTTTTGTTCCTGCAAAATTCTAGCAATTGCATCAGCAAAATTTCACTATCATAGCGGGGGATTAAAACGCCCTCCTCCACCTCAAAATCAAGCCCCCAAAACGAAGCCTTCTTAAAGATATACTCAAAGGGCTCTCCGTCTGCAAAACGCTCTATGAGGGCAAAATATTCCCGAGCGCTGAATTCTAAATTTTCGTTGAAAAAAAGCCAGGTCCTATCCCTCCCCAAATGCTCACAAAGTATGAACAAAGCCTCATTTTCATGCTCTTGCAGCCTTTTTTTTGCTAGCGTTAGGGCTTCTTTTATCGTCAAGCTAGCGCTCTAATCCTATCATCAATGCTAGGATGCGAAAGATGAAAAAGGGTATAAATTTTACTCGATCTAATGAAGGCCTTATTTTCCCTAGCGAGGGCGATGAGAGCGTTTTTCATATCATCTTTGCTAGTCAGAGCCGCGCCGTAAGCATCGGCGGCAAATTCGTTTTTGCGACTGAAAAAATTTAAAAAGGGTGAAAAAAACCCTAAAAAGACATTGCCAAAGATAAACAAAAGGGCGAACACACCCGCATTTACCCCACTCAAACCACTCTCATGGTAGAAAAATTCAGGCAAATGTGCAAAGATAAAAAACAAAGCAAAAAGCATTAATGCCCCGCTAAATAGGGCTTTTAAAATATCCTTATGTACAAAATGCCCAAGCTCGTGGCCTAGCACAGCCAAAAGCTCTCTCTCGCTTAAAGCCTTCAAAAGTGTGTCGAAAAGCACGACCCTTTTGCTCTTGAAAAGTCCGCCAAAATAGGCATTGAGTCTTTTATCTCTCTTGCTCGCGCCCATGATGAAGACACCATTAGCACTGAAGCCGCATTTTTTGATGAGAATTTGAATTTTTTCTAGCAAATTCTCATCATCCAGCCTTTGCATTTTGTTAAAAAGTGGCGCGATGAGTGTGGGATAGATGAGATTAATGATTAAAATGATGCAAAAAGACAGAACAAAGGCCGCTATCCACCAAAATTTCCCCAAAAATTCATAGCAAAAAAGCAGAGCGTAAATGATCAAAAATCCAAAAATTACAAGCAGGGCAAGGCTTTTTAAAAAATCTTTAAAAAAAAGTCCCGCCGTCATATTAGAAAAACCCTGTGCCTTATCCTTGACAAGGCTTTCATACAGGCTAAGGGGTAAATTTAAGAGCATCATCAGCACCAAAAAAGTCAGTAAAAAAAGCGTATTTTCCACGAGGGAATTTTCTTGGATGAGGAGGGTTTTAAGAAGAGTAAAACCAAAACCCAGCCAAATGATGTTGAGCATCGTCGCATAAAAACTGGAAAAAATGCGGAATTTTACATTTTCTATGGCTATATCAGCGGCTTTTTGATATTCATTTTCGCTTAAAATCGCAGCTTTTTGTTTTTTTTGATGGTCTAAAAATAAAAGCTCTTGGTAAGAAATGAAAGCAAAAATCACCATGTGGATGCATAAAATAGCGATTAAAAGCATAGATTTTCCTTGGAATTTTTATGTGATCAAGTGATTCTATCGAAATATTAATAACTATTAATTTTGATGCTTGAAAATTTGGATTTTGAGGGGACATAAAATAAAATGTCATTGAAAATTCAAAACTTTAATTTTCAAAAATTGCGATGACAAAAGGATTCATTAATGTGTGAAAAATTTGAAATCCGCTCGATTTTTTAATATGATAGTTATTTCAAAATTTTAAGATATTATTGTTTTCATAAATTTCTAAGGAGAAAAAATGCTTAAAAATTTTGTTTTGTGCTTGTTTGTTGCTTTGATTTTTGGGGGATGTGTGGGCAAACATGATACTTTCGCACAGGTTGATAAAGTGGTGAAAAATTCAAAGTGCTATCCTTGTGAAAGCAAACAAGGCTTTGAGGCAAAGATCAAAGGACTCTTGTATCTTAGCGATGTGGGGATAGTGTGCTGTGCGGATAGGCGGACCTTGGACACAGGCGTGGCTTTGAAAAAGGTCTATTTGCACCGCTTTTACGATCTAAGAGAGGAGCAAAAGCTGGTGTTTTTGAATGGGCAAAAATACTACATCGATTTGAAATTCAACGCGATTTTTTACACTTATCTTGAGCAAGAGCTTAAAAATAGGGGCATTATCGTGCTAGAAGACAATCCCAACTCCCCTTATGTGGCTAAGGTTGATTTAAGCTTTCTTCAGTTTGATGCCAAGCAAAATGCTTCTGGCTTGCACTCTAAGCTTGTTGGACTCTTGCATGTGAGCGATACGAACCGAAATAAAAAATTCACATTGAGGACAAAGCAGGATGTGCAGGGCTTTGAGGATATGAAGGATTTGTCTTTTTACACGCATTTGCTCATCAAACAAATGGCCAACAAAGCCGCTAGCCTTATTTCATCGATGTGAGGTGCGTTCACTGCCATGCTTTCACCCTTCTCATTTTTTGCGATAAATGCTGCGAAGAGTTGGGTGAGCTTTCTTTGGGGATTAGAAAGTTGGACGATTTTAAGGTATATTCTTTCTACAAATATAGCGAAATCAAGCATCTTTTGTATTCCAAGCATCATTTTTATGGATATTTTGTCTTTAAAATGCTAGCGAGGTTGAGCTTTCATCGTTTCAGAGAATTTTTCACCCCCAATTCCACCCTCAATGCCATCGCCTTAGATGATAGGGTTGAGAATATGCTCTACTCGCATTCTGCAATCCTAGCGCACTCCTTAAAAAGCGCCCACATCCGGCCCATTTTTGGAGCCCTACACGCGCAAAATCGCGTGAAATATAGCGGCAAAAGTTTGGAATTTCGACGCAAAAATAAAAGAAATTTCAAGCTCTTAAAGCCCGTTTTTTCTCCCGTGATTTTAGTGGATGACATCGTAACTACAGGCTCTAGCCTGCTCGAGGCTAAGGAGTTTTTGGAAAAAAATGAAATTCAAGTACTTTTTGGCTTGGTTTTAGCCGATGCGAAAGATTAGTTGGCTAAAATCGCCCCCTTTGATCCAACGGAAAGGAAGATATGGAAAATATTTTTAGCAAAGATTCAGACACCCAGCTTCTCGATATAGAGGACTCCATCAAAAGTAGCTATTTGGATTATTCTATGAGCGTCATCATTGGGCGCGCCCTGCCCGATGCCAGAGACGGATTAAAGCCCGTGCACAGGCGCATACTTTACGCGATGAACGATTTGGGCGTGGGGAGTCGTAGCGCCTACAAAAAATCCGCGCGCATCGTGGGTGATGTCATCGGTAAATACCACCCCCACGGCGACATAGCGGTTTATGACGCCCTCGTTAGGATGGCGCAGAATTTTTCCATGCGCTACCCTAGCGTGGATGGGCAGGGGAATTTTGGCTCCATTGATGGCGACGGCGCGGCGGCGATGCGCTACACTGAGGCGAGGATGACGATTTTGGCCGAGGAGCTTTTGAGGGATATTGACAAAGACACGGTCGATTTCGTGCCCAATTATGACGATTCGATGCAGGAGCCAGATGTCTTGCCCAGCCGCGTCCCCAACCTACTCCTAAACGGCTCCAGCGGTATCGCCGTTGGTATGGCGACCAATATCCCCCCCCACAGCCTCAATGAGCTTGTCGATGGGCTTTTACACTTACTGGACAACAAAGAGGCGACTTTGGAGGATCTGATGCGATTCATCAAGGGGCCCGATTTTCCCACTGCGGGGATAATCTACGGCAAAAAGGGCATCGTTGAGGCCTACCGCACGGGTCGGGGTAGGGTTAAAATTCGTGCCAAAACCCACATTGAAAAAAAAGCGAACAAAGATGTCATCGTCATCGATGAGCTGCCCTATCAAACCAACAAAGCAAGGCTTATAGAGCAGATTGCCGAGTTGGTGAAAGAAAAGCAGATCGAGGGGATTTCTGAGGTGAGGGATGAGAGCGATAGGGAAGGGATTCGTGTCGTCATCGAGCTCAAGCGCGAGGCGATGAGTGACATCGTGCTGAATAATCTTTTCAAATCCACCACAATGGAAAGCACTTTTGGTGTGATCATGCTAGCCATCCACAACAAAGAGCCGAAGATTTTCTCCCTCATGGAGCTTTTGCATTTATTTTTAACCCACCGCAAAACCGTCATCATCCGCCGGAGCATTTACGATTTGCAAAAGGCAAGGGCTAGGGCGCACATTTTGGAGGGGCTAAAAATCGCCCTGGATGACATCGATGCCGTCATCGCTCTCATCAAAAAAAGCCCGGATAATAACGCGGCAAGGGAGGGCTTGGTGCGAGAATTTAAGCTCAGCGAGCTTCAGGCCAATGCCATTTTGGATATGAAGCTGGGTCGCCTTACGGGGCTTGAGCGGGAAAAAATAGAAAATGAATTGGCAGAGTTGCTTAAAGAGATTGCAAGACTTGATGAAATTTTAAAAAGCGAAGCCCTGCTTGAGGACTTGATCCGCGAGGAGCTTAGGGAATTGAGGGCTAAATTTGATGTGCCGCGCATCACGCAGATCGAGGATGATTATGAAAGTTTTGACGCGGAGGATCTGATCGTCAATGAAAATGTCGTAGTTACCATCACGCACAGGGGCTACATCAAGAGAGTGCCGAGCAGGCAGTATGAAAAGCAAAAGCGCGGTGGCAAGGGAAAGCTGGCGATTACGACCTATGAGGATGATTTTATTGAGAGCTTTTTCACGGCCAACACTCACGATACTTTGATGTTTGTAACGGATAGGGGGCAGCTTTACTGGCTGAAGGTGCATAGGATTCCCGAGGGCTCTCGCACGGCTAAGGGCAAGGCTGTGGTCAATCTCATCAACCTACAAGAGGATGAGAAGATCAGGGCTATCATCCCAACGACCGATTTTGATGCGAGCAAATCTTTATGCTTTTTCACCAAAAACGGCCTCATCAAGCGCACGAATTTGAGCGAGTATCAAAACATCCGCGCCGTGGGTGTAAGGGCGATAAATCTGGACGATGATGACGCGCTGGTAACGGCTATCATCGTGCAAAGGGGCGAGGATGAGCCTTGGACTGCAGAGGAGCTTGAGGAGGAAGATTTTGAGGGGGAAAATTTGGAAAATGTGAGTGGAAAAATGCTTTTTGTCGTTACCAAAAAGGGCATGTGCATTAAATTCCCTCTGGCCAAAGTGCGTGAAATCGGTCGTATCAGTCGGGGCGTGAAGGCTATTAAATTTAAAGAGAAAAATGACGAATTAGTCGGTGCGGTTGTCATTGAAAATGACGCGCAAGAAATTCTTAGCGTGGGTGCGGGGGGCATAGGAAAGCGCACGAATGCTGGAGAATACAGGCTTCAAAACAGAGGCGGCAAGGGTCTCATCTGCATGAAGCTCACGGATAAAACCAAGGGGCTTGTCGGGGTCGTGATCGTCGATGAGAGCATGGATTTGATGGCTCTTACAAGCAGTGGGAAGATGATCCGCGTGGATATGCAAAGCATAAGAAAGGCGGGACGCAACACAAGCGGCGTGATGGTGGTCAGGGTGGAAAATGACGAGGTGGTCAGCATAGCCAAATGCCCTAAGGAAAGCGAAGGGTCTGAGGATGTGGCTGATTTGAATTTGGAGTGATTGATTTTGGAACGCTTATTGCTTTTTATGATTGAATCACAATATTTGAAGGTGTCAATATGAAAAATTTGTTTTTTATGCTCGTTGTAGCAGGGATTTTTGGTGGGTGCGTCCCAAGTGCAAAAAATGCCTCCAAATCAGGCGTTGCTAATGCAAATGTAAGCCCCGATGTTGTCGTGCAGAAGATCGACAAGGACGATGTGCGCGATATTATTCGCGAGGAGAAAATGATAGCTCCCTACAATGAAATGGATAGTGAGCTTAGTTTTACGGCTGTGGGTGAGGGGATCGCGCCTTTGAATACGGTATCCTCAGCGCAGGCTTTGGCTTTGGCCAAAAGAGCGGCGATTACGGACGGCTATCGGCAGCTTGCCAGTAAGCTCTATGGCGTGAAAATCAACGGCAAGGATACGGTCAAAGATGCGATGCTACAAAGCTCCACCATCACCGCGCAGATCAATGGTCTCATCAAAAATGCTAGCATTATCGATGAAAATTTCAATCAGGGGCTTTACCGCGTGAATTTAGAACTTAAAATCGATGCTGAAAAGTGGAAAGAATTGTTTGCTTACTGATTTTACTGAGCTTGAGGCTTTTTGCACAGGATGAGTTTATCTTTTGGGCGGAGCTTTCAAGCAAAAATTACATACTTTTTCATCAAAGCCAGAATTTATCCATAGCGATGACGCGAAGCGAGGGCTTCGTGGATGAGTATGTTTGTGAGCTTGGTTATACGCCCGAGGACCTGCGGCGCTTGCCTCGCACTGGCTTGGGCCTTGTGGATGGCTCCATGTCAAAAATGGAAAAACTAGCCTTCTTAAATTCACACAAAGATGCGCTCAGTGAGTGTTTTATCAGCGCGAAAATCAGCGTCAAGGACCTCATCAGGACGGACCTGCTTGAGGCACAAAGCGAGACCTATGTGAAAATTCTACCCCTGCGTTTTAGCGTGGAATTTGGCGAAAATGTGGCCACGATATTTTTAAAAAAATAGAATTTCGTGCAAAAAGGGCATCAATCACTTCATCCCCTTCACCGAAAAAGAGCTTGGCGCAGCCGAAGCCTTCAGCTCGCATTTTATGCTTGAATTTTTGCAGGGTAAAGTCAAGCAAGATGAGGGCAAAAATGACACCCTGCCCTTTAACAAGGACGAAATCAAGCCCACCAAGCCACTGCCAAGCTTCATCCCCACCGCCCCGCTAAAATTCTCCCCTGAGGCTAAGGCTCTGCTTGAAGCGGGCAAGGAGCTTTTCAAGCACTACCACGCGCAGGCAAAAAACGAAGCAAACTACCTCCTAAACGCCGCATTCTACGACATCAAAGCGCATTTTCAGGGCTTTAGCGATAAAGGCACGATGAATACCCCCGCAAAAGCCCAAGACAAAGACTACAAGGGGCATTTGAGCGCACTCAACGCCGCCTTAAAAAACTTAGCCCAAAAGCTAGAATCAAGGGTCTATGAATACGAATTTTTACTGCCTTAGGGGGGAAACGGGGAAAGCTGAGGGAAAAAGCGCCATGCCCCTAAGGCCTGTGCGGGAATTGATGCGGATTTTTCGCACCCACCTGCGTGATTTTATCCCCCTCGATGTCAAAGGCCTCGCCAAAGCCCTTCACAAAACGCCCCTTGATAAATTCAAGCTTCACTAGGTGAAAATCAAGCATTTTGCGTATAGTCTTAATGCCTCCCTCGCCTCCTGTTTGCCTTTCAAATTCATCATAAACTTTATCAAATTCCTCCCCCCTTTCTAAAAAAGAAGCCCGACTCCTGTAGCGAAGCCTTTTGCGCAAAATCACCGAAGCGGCTTTGCTTTCATCCTCTAAAAACATTATTTCTATGTTGTTGGGATTTGTTTTGATATTTTCAAAATGCTCCCCAGCCTCGCTAATGTAAATGTAATTTCCCCACTGCGTGCTGACAAAAGGCGCATAAGAGCAGACAACCTCGCCCCTTACGTTGAGGGTCGCTAGACAAACGGAGTTAAAACTTAGCATGAATTCTTTAAGCTCCTTCTCCACTCCGCTGGTATCTCCCGTGCTTTTTGCACCCATACAAAGCGTGATGATCGTATCTTTAATCGTGCTTTCATCGGCTTTTTGTGGGAATTCTACGCGCAAAATTTCGTCCCCATTATAAACGATGTCTAGCCCGTTAAAATCCACGCTTTTCAAAAACACCTCCCGCACCTCATCAAGCCCGCCAAATTTTTTACAAAGATCCACCAAATTCGCCCTGTGATGCGCGTTCATATGGGAAATAATGCCTTCAAAATTCATTTTTGATCCTTTCTTAAATTAAAATAAATTCTAGTATGAATTCACAAACCACCCACCAATGCCACCAAGTCCTTTAGCATGACAAACTTATCGCCAAAGCCTTTTTCATCGGTGATTTTAGACGATCAACCCCCGCCCTCACAAAGGATCCACAGGGCCATCGTTTCGCAAGAAAAGAGCCTTTAAATTCCGCAAATTCTTTAAAATCAACCCTTAATTTTGTGAAATTTTTACTATAATTTTGCAATGAATCACATCGGCCTACTCAAAAACAACAAAAACATAAGAATTTTAAGCCTTGTCCAGTTTATCGTCTACTTCGGAGCCTGGTTTTCTCAAACGGGTGTTTTCACCCTGCTCGTCGAGCTTAATGCCCCCACCTGGGCCACAGCCACAAGCGCGATGCTTGCCTTTTTGCCGGGAGTTTTGCTAGCGCCCATCAATGGCGTGATTGTGGAGAGAAACAAGCCCAAAAAACTCCTCCTTAGCATGATAAGCGTGGAGCTTTTTTGCATTTTTTTCCTCATTTTCGTCACAGACCTTACGATGCTGTGGCTTTTGTTCGTTTTGATTTTTTCAAGATTCTGCGTCGCTTGCATTTATTTTCAAGCCGAGATGAGCCTCCTTGCCAAGCTTTTAAAGCCAGCAGAACTAAGGCTAGCTAACGAAATTCACAGCATCATTTGGGCGGTTTCCTACACGGCTTCGATGGCGAGCGCGGGGATTTTCATCCACTTTTTCGGCGTCCAGTTTGCCTTTTTGTTCGACTGCTTTTTGGTCGCCATCGGCATCATCTTGCTGCTTTATCTTAGCATCCCGGACTTCGCGCAAAAAACTCAGGACAAATTTTTGACGATGATTAAAGAAGGCTTTTTTTATGTTCTGGGCAATAAAAAAATTTCCCACCTCATCCTCCTGCACGCCTTTTTGGGACTCACCGCCTATGAGACCCTCGTCGCGCTCTTAGCCCAGCACAGCTATAAAGAACTTTTATCCGCCGGGCTTGTGATCGGCTTTTTAAACGCCGTTCGCGCCTGCTCCCTCATCCTAGGGCCCATCATCCTCAGCCGCTTCGTCAGGGATAAAATCATCGTTTTCCTCTACCTCGGGCAAGGATTTGGAATTTTACTTTGGGCCCTGACGCAATTTAATTTTTATTTAAGCTTCATCGGCCTCCTCGCGGCGGGTTTTTGCACCTCCTCGCTTTGGGCCTTCACCTACACGGCCATACAAAAAAACTGCGACAAAAAATTCTACGGGCGCGTCATCGCTTACACGGATATGGTCTATCTTAGCTTCTCGGCTATGATTTCTCAGCTTATGGGATTTTTGTTTGAGCTTGGATTGAATTTGCAGATGATCACGGCTCTTTTGGGGATGATTTTCATCTTTGCGGGATTTTACTGGCAGTGGTTTTACAAAAAATACCTCAAAATTTAATCACTCCTTTATCTTTTCAAGCCCCCTAAAATAAAACAAATTCACCCCGTCCTCATAACCATAATCAAGCTCCATATCGTGCGTTTCTAGGATGGTATTTACGATGTAAAGCCCCAAACCAAAGCTTGACTTTTGCCTGGAGCCCTGAGTGAAAGCCTGAGTGTAGTATTCTAGGGTGTTGTTAAGCTCTGTGCCGCGATTTTTAAAGCAAAGGTAATCCTCCATAATATCAATCTGCACAAAACCGTCTTCTGAGTACTTGAGGGCATTATCGATCATATTTTTAATGGCCGTGGTGAAGAGCTTGAAATCCACATTGATAAAAAAACTCTCCCCCATAAAAATGCGAATTTTACTATCATCGCTCATGGCGATTTCCTTTGCCTCGTCCAAAACATCCAAGATATTGTATTTTTTGCGGTTGATGAAGGCCGCTCCTGAGGTGATCTGCTCGATAGCGGCGAATTCATTGATGAGGATTTCAAGGCGGTTGAAGATATTTTCAAGCCTCTCCCTATACTTGTCGCTTTCAAGCATCTCTAGCGTTATCAAGCCCTTAGTGATGGGAGTTTTGAGCTCGTGCATCATATTCCTTAAAAAAAACTGACGCGACTGATTGAGCTTGCGAATTTGCAAGATCGCCTGATAAAAAGCGCTCGAAACTTGCGAAATTTCATCCACCCCCGCACTCACATCCTCGACCTCATGGAGCTTGCCCTGTGCGAATTTATCGATCTGTTTTTTGAGCCTCCTTAGGGGTCTGAGCTTCCTTAAAATGAAGGCATAAAGCACGATCAGCATGCAAAAAACAGCCAAAGCCGCCAGCTTGAGTATGATGTAGCGATAGCTTTGATAGTCCTGATCCTCATAAAGATAAATTTGACCATCATAGACGATATTAAGATAAACGCCGTTGTTGAAGGAGATGATTTCCACCCTGCCATTTTTTATTTTTTCATTGGCTAGAATTTCTCCCGTTGTGATGATTTCTTCGATATCCTCAGGCGCCTCGATCCTTAGCATTTTGTCGTGATTTTTCGTATGCGCTTCAAATTCTTGCGCATCAATCACACCGCTTAGGTATAAAATTCTAGCATTGGCGATGAGGGAGTATTTGGCATTTAGCTCTTTTGTGTAAATTTGCTGGTCATAAGCTATGAGCCATGAAAAGGCGAGGATGACGCTCACCCCCGCGAAGATAAAAATAAAAGTGATGGTGTAGAAAATGGAGGAGCGGTTCATTGCGTAAGCTTATAGCCTATGCCGCGTATGGAGTGGATGTATTTTGGAGTTTTAGGATCATCGCCCATTTTTTGACGGATGCGGCTGATGATGACATCGATGCTTTTATTGGAGCTATCCTCGCTGATGCTTGAGCAGTTATACACCAGCTCCTCGCGGCTCACCACGCCGCCCTCTTTTTTGATGAGGTAGCTTAGGATGTCAAATTCCGCGTTCGTCAGCACAAGCTCCTGCCCCTTCATCGTGATGATGTGCTTGTATTGGTCATAAATGAGGTCCTTGATGGTCTTTGCCAGAGTGTTTTTGGTATGCACGATGCGCCTCAAATGACTCTTAATCCTCGCCTGAAGCTCCTTAGGATTGTAGGGCTTAGGCAGGTAATCGTCCGCACCAAGATCCAGAGCATTGACCTTATCGCTGATGTCATGTCTGGCGCTTGAGATGATGATGGGCGTGTCGTATTTTTTGCGAATTTCCTCACAAACCTCAAGCCCATCAAGCCCCGGCAGGGACAAATCCAAAATGATGAGCTGATACTCCTTTAAAGCAAGCTTAGAAAGCCCGATGTATGGCTCATGCGCTATGTCCACCTGCATGTCAAATTTTTGCAAGTATTCGGCCGTGATCTCCGCCAACTCCAAATCATCCTCTATCATAAGAATATTGGTCATCCCTCTCCCTTCACATTAAATTCAGTTTATTTTAAATTCCAATCCATAACAAAAAGAAAACATCACTTAAGCACGAGCAGGGTTACCACGCCCCCGCGATACACCCAAATTTTCACCCAGTTTTTCTTCGCCTCTTCTTTCAAAATTTGACCCAAATCCTTCAAATTTTTCACCTCAGCCTGACCCACCCCTATGATGATATCACCGCGTTTAAAGCCCGCCATCTGCGCCCGGCTCTTCTCCTTCACCGCCTCGACCAAGACGCCGTTAATATCGCTAGCAAAGCCCAGTTTCTGCCTCAAATTCGCATCAAGCTCCCTCAGGCTCAAGCCCTCGATCAAATTCTCCTGCTTGCCCTCATTTTTCACGCTCTCATCGCTCTTTAGGATGAAATTTATCGTCTTCTCAGCCCCCTCCCTCTCATAGACCAAAGTGATGTTTTGATTGGGCTCTAAGGTGCCGATGTAGTTTCTCAAATCACTCGGGCTCTTGATCGCCTTGCCATTGACCCTTATAACCAAATCACCACGCTTAAGCCCCGCCGCATCCGCAGAAGATCCCTTTTGCACATCGGTTATCAGGGCGCCCTCGCTATTTTTATAGACCTTCTTCGTTTCAGCCTGCAGGGGCGCGATGACCACGCCCAAAAAGCCCCTTTCAACCTTGCCCTTTTCGATGAGCTTTTTCGCCACATCTTTGACCATATTTGAAGGGATGGCAAAGCCTATGCCGTTATTCCCGCCGCCGCGCGATAGGATCGCTGAGTTAATGCCCACCAAGGCTCCGCGCGTATCCACTAGTGCCCCGCCGGAATTTCCGGGGTTGATGGAGGCGTCCGTTTGGATGAAATTTTCGTATTGGTTGAGGCCTATGTTGTCTTTGTTGAGCGCTGAAATGATCCCGCTTGTTACGCTAAATCCCACGCCGAAAGGATTGCCCAAAGCAAACACAACATCCCCCTCCATCACCGCATCAGAATCCGAAAAACTCACCGCCAAAAGACCACTCGCCTCGATCTTAATCACGGCCAAATCGGTCTTCGGATCCGTGCCGATGAGCTTGGCCTTATATTCATTATCGCTGCCGGGTAGGCTCACGGTGATGGTTTCGGTATTTTCTACCACGTGGTTGTTGGTTACGATATAACCGTCTTTTGAGATGATCACGCCAGAGCCCACAGAGGCGATAACTTCTTTCTCACTGCGTCTGCCTCTTTGGAAGGGATCAAAGCCAAAAAATTGCTTGAAGTAGGGATCGTTGAAAAAATCATCAAGGGGAGAATTCCCCCGCATAATTGTCCTTGAGGTGGAGATATTGACCACGGATTTTTTGACTTCCTTGATCACATCCTGATAAGAAAGCACGATGTTGCCCTGAGCGGGATTTACGCGCTCTAGTTTGGGATTTGCTTCGTTGAATTCTATACTCGCTGCCAACACAACGCCCACCAAACCGAGCGATAAAAAAAGCTTTTTCATTGCCATCCTTAGATATTTTAAAGTGAAGCTGCGAGTATAAAATGGAATTTTTAAAAAATCGTAAATAATAACTTGAGTGAAAAAAATAATAAAACTTGATTGACTTAGACTAAAGTTTTTGTTAAAATTGCCGCTAAAAAATTTCAAGGATAATGATGAATAGCCTATACGAAACCCTAGGCATTGGCAAAAATGCGAGCAATGATGAGATAAAAAAAGCCTACAGACGCCTAGCCAGACAATATCATCCCGATATTAACAAAGAAAAAGGGGCCGAAGAAAAATTCAAAGAAATCAACGCGGCTTACGAAATTTTAAGCGATGAAAAAAAGCGCAAACAATACGATGCCTATGGTGATTCCATCTTTGGTGGGCAGAGTTTTAGGGATTTTTCGCGAAGTACCGCTGGGATGGATCTGGATGAAATTTTAAAAAATCTCTTCAGTGGAGGCTTCGGGGGAGCTAGGGCTGGTTTTGGGGGAGCTGGTTTTGGCGGCTTTGCGGAGGAGAATTTGGACACCAATCTTAACATCAGCATACCCTTTGAGCTTGGGATTTTGGGGGGTGAGCATAGCGTTCATTATAACGGTGAGACGATCAAAATCAAAATCCCCCACGGCATCAAGGATGGCGACAAGATAAGAGTTCGCGGCAGGGGAAGGATTTTGGGCGGAGCTAGGGGGGATTTGATCATCAAGGTAAAGATTGAAAAAAGCGCACTTTATGAGCGCGAGGATGATGATTTATTCCGTAGGCTTGATGTGAGCTTAAAAACGGCACTTTTTGGCGATAAAATCACCCTACAAACCCCCAAAAAAGAGGTGAGCATTAAAATTCCCGCCGGGGCAAAAAACGGCCAAAAAATCCGCCTCAAAGGCTACGGGGTGCAAAACCGCAAAAGCGGAATTTTCGGGGATTTGTATTTGATTTTAAACATCATCCTGCCTCGAGTGGAGGATTTGGATGGGGATTTGCTTAAAATTTTGGAAAAAAAACTACCCTAAAGGACTACCATGCAGCACAATTATGATGAACCCGTTTATCTCATTAGCGTCGTGGCGAAGGTTCTAAGCATTCATCCACAGACTCTCAGGCAATACGAGCGCGAGGGACTGGTTGAGCCTAGTAGAACCGATGGAAAAATCAGACTCTACTCACAAAGGGACATTGACAGGATCAAGCTCATTTTAAGGCTGACGCGCGATATGGGCGTGAATTTGGCGGGGGTCGATGTGATCTTAAAACTGAAAAATCAAATCAACGAATTTGAAGTTTTGATCGAAGAGCTGCGCTTGGAGCTTGACAAAAGGAACAATGGCGGCAAATCAAAAGCCGTGGTAAAGCACAAAAATAGCTTTGATTTGATTTTTTACGAGAAAAACTGATGTATGATTTTTTGGAAATTTTCTTAATCGCCTCAGGAAGCGCCATCGTCCTCAATGTGATTTTTAAAAAATTTGAAATTCCAACCATCATCGGCTACATCATCACGGGCATCGTCATCTCCTACCTCTACAATTTCAACGGCAGCGAAGAAATCTCGCACATCGCCGAATTTGGCATCGTGTTTTTGATGTTCACCATAGGGCTTGAATTTTCCTTCAAGCATCTCCTAGCGATGAATAGGGAGGTTTTCCTCAACGGCTCTGTGCAAATGGCTCTGTGCGGAGTGGTGTGCTTCGCGCTCGTGGTGGGCTTTTTGAATTTGGGCGAAAAGGTAGGACTCATCGTGGGTTTCGCCCTCGCCCTCTCCTCCACAGCCGTGGTGCTTAAAATCCTCAACGACAACGGTGACATCAAGGAGCAATACGGCAGAAAAGCCCTAGGAATTCTACTTTTCCAAGACATAGCCGTCATCCCCCTACTTTTGCTCGTGGACATCTTCTCCTCAAAAAATCAGGATCTCACCCAGCTCATCCTCACGACCATCATCAGCGTCCTCATCCTGCTTAGCCTACTCTACCTCATCGGCAAATACCTCATCGACAGAGTTTTCCGCTTCGTCATCCGCGCCTCATCGCAGGAAATTTTCATCCTCACCCTGCTTTTTATCGTTATCGGGGCAAGCTTCATGGCGCATTATTTTGGCTTTTCTTACTCGCTTGGGGCCTTCATAGCAGGCGCCATCATCGCAGAGACCCAATACAAACACAAGATCGAAGCCGACCTCATCCCCTTCAGGGACCTGCTTTTGGGGCTATTTTTCATCACCGTGGGCATGCAGATAAATTTTAAAATCGTCTTTGAAAATTGGGATAAAATTTTCATCCTAGCCCTCGTCGTGTGCCTCCTCAAGCTCGCCATCATCTTCAGCTTTTTATGCCTCAATACCAAAAAAAGGATCGCCTTTAAAACCGCCTTTAGCATCGCGCAAGTTGGCGAATTTGCTCTCGCCATCTTTTCTCTTCTGCAGGCTAATGCCATGCTGGATGCCAAAACCGCGCAAATTCTTATAGTCGTCTCCGTTATCACGATGATTTTGACGCCTTTCATCCTCAACAACATCCGCAAAATCACCAATGTCGTCGAGGATATGACGCAGAATGCAAATCTCACGCCAGGCGCTCAAAATGCGCCGCTGAAAAATCACATCGTCATTTTTGGCTATGGGAGGTTGGGGCAGGAGGTGGCACAGAAAATCAAAAACACAGGCGTGCCCTATTTGATCTTGGAAAACGACTTGAATTTGGTCGAGCTGGGCCTGAGTCGGCGCGAAAATATCTACTTCGCAAACGCCGCGCAAGAAGAAACGCTCAAAATCGCCAACATCGAAGAGTGTGCCGTTGCCATCATCACCATCAATAACGAAGCCAGACTGGAAATGCTCACTCAGGTTTTAGAAGGCTACCCCAAGCCCATCGACACGGTGATTCAGGTCAATGGCACGATCGAAAAGCTCTTTTTTTCAAGCGTGGATGAGCATATTCACATCGTCCGATCCGAGAGAGTGATCGCAAGAAATTTGGTCAGTGAGGCGCTAGAATGCAAAATCCGCAAAAATGTCTAGACTCTAAGGATGAAAAAAGTCTCAGGATCAAATACCTAAGAAGGCTGCAAAAATTCGCAAATTCTGCGATTTGCGCCTTGAAAAAAGAGGATTTCAATCCGCAAAAATTCCAAGAAAAAATGCTCAAAAATCAAGCCTTTTTTGAAAAGAGTCCCGCTGTGCGCCTGTATGCTGGTTATGCTAGGAATTTGGAGCATTTTGTCGGGGCCTGCTTGGATTTTTCCAAAAGTAAAGAAGAGCTTTTAAGTCTCGCAAATACTCTTGATAAGCAAAAAAATCAAAACAAAAAGCAAAAGCATAAAAATTATCTCAAGGAGTATGAGGGATGAATGTATTTTTCGATATGGACGGCACCCTCATCGACAGCGCCAATGCCATCACTTGTGCAGTCAATGAAATCCGCTCTAAGCTCAATTTAAGCCCGCTTTCAAGGGAGGACATCTTGCGCCACATCAACACCCCCGGCACCAACGGGGCGAAGGAGCTTTACGGCGTGGAGGATTGGGACTTGCAGGGCTTTAAGGACGGCTTTGAGAGGTATTTTCTCAAGCATTATGAAAAAAGCGTGGTTTTGTTTGATGGGGTGCTTGAAATTCTTGATTTTTTAAAAAAGCAAGGCTGCTATCTAGCCATCGCCACAAATGCCCCGCAAAACTCGCTAGTAACCATACTCAAAAGGCAAAACATCCTGCATTATTTTGACAAAATTTTAGGCGTGAGTGCGGGTGTGGAGCCCAAACCAAGCCCGATGATGCTAAAGCTCCTAAAAGATGAGTCCCCGCATCCTCAAAGCATCTTCATCGGAGATAGCCAAAAGGACAGAGAGGCCGCAAAAGGCGCCGCCCTACCCTACTACCACGCAAGATGGTATGCGAAAAATTTAGCCCCCGATGAATTCAGCAGCGCCCAAGAGTGCATCGCGCTTTTAAAAAAACATTTGTAAAGACAGGCTAAAATGGCACAATTTCATCACCGAGAAAGTAAAAAATGAGCGAATTGTTAATAGAAATCGGCACAGAAGAGCTCCCCGCCCTACCCCTGCTAAAAGAGCTTAAAAACATCCGCACAAAATGGGAAAAAATTTTAGAAGAAAACCATCTCAAAAGCGCGTTTGACTTTTATTTCACCCCGCGCCGCCTCGTGTTTTATCACAAAAATTTCGCCCCCAAGCAAGAAGATAGCCTCATCGAAATCATCGGCGCACCCAAGGATGTCGCCTACAAGGACGGGGTTTTAAGCCCTGCTGGGATGAGTTTTTTGCAAAAAACTGGACTGAGTGAGGACGCGCTGGAATTTAAAACGATCAAGGGCAGAGAGGTTTTGTATTGTCAAAAAAAGCTGGAGGGAAGGCCCAGCGAGGAGCTTCTGCCGATGATGATAGAAAGCCTTTTGAAGAGCTTAAATTTTGGAAAAAGCATGCGCTGGGGGGCATATCCTTTTGAATTCATCCGTGCCATCAGGTCCTTGGTTTGCATCCTAGACGATGCGCTGGTGGCGTTTGAAAGCTACGGGGTGAGGAGCGCGAAAAAAACCTTCGTGCACAGGTGCGTGAGCTATGCGGGTCTTGAGTTTAAAAACGCTGAGGAATACTTTGAAATTTTGGAGCAGAATTTTGTGATTTTAAGCCCCGAAAAAAGAAGGGCAAAAATTCTTGGCGAGCTCGCCCTCATCGAAAAGTCCCACGCCCTAAGCATCGCCGATGATCCCGAGCTTTTGGACGAGCTTGTGGCGATCACGGAGTATCCCACCGCCCTGCTTGGAGGCTTTAGGGAGGAATTTTTGCAAATTCCAAGCGAGGTCATCATCACCTCAATGCGAGAAAATCAACGCTATTTTGCCGTTTTCAATCAAAGCGAGCTTAGCAACCACTTCGTCCTCATCACCAACGCGGTTTGCGAGGATTACGCCCAGGTCATTCACGGCAATGAAAGGGTGCTCAGCGCCAGACTTAGCGATGCGGCATTTTTTTATGAAAACGACCTCAGGCAGGGCTTGAAGCCCGAAAAACTCTCCAAAATGCTCTACCTTGACGGGCTGGGGACGATGGCGGATAAAATCGAGCGGGAAAAGGAGCTGGCCCTGCTTTTGTGCGAATTTTTACGCAACGACAAAAAAGAGGCCATCAAAGAGGCGGTGCGCTTTTCTAAGGCGGATTTGGCCACGCAGATGGTCTATGAATTCACCAATTTGCAGGGCGTCATGGGGGGGTATTATGCCGAAAAAATGGGACTGAGCTACGAGATTTGTCTGGCCATCAAGGAGCAGTATTTGCCCACCTGCGAGCACTCTGCCCTGCCCAGCACGGAATTTTCCAGCATCCTCGCCCTAGCCAATAAATTCGACACCCTCCTAGCCCTCTTTAGCATCGGTAAAATCCCGACCGGCACGAAGGACCCCTACGCTCTAAGGCGCGCGGCGGTGGGGGTTTTGAAAATTTTATTGCATCTTAAGAAAAGCTTTGATCTGAAGCGTTTTTTGGAGCAGGCGAGCAGACATTATCGGGACTTTGATTGGGGACTTTTGGAGAATTTCATTTTGGAGAGGATGCACACCCTTTATGCGGCAAACGCTTCCTTCATCAAGGCTGCCCTAGCCTCTAAAAATAGCGATCTCATCCACATCAACGCCGCCATTTTGGCCTTGATGGAGCTCAGCCAAAAAGCAAATTTCAGCGAGAATTTCTCCACCTTCAAGCGCCTTGCTAACATCGCCACGCCCAAGGACACCCCCATCCGCACCGAGCTTTTTGAAAGCGAGGCCGAGGAGGAGCTTTTTGAGGCCTTTAAGCAAAGCCTAAAGACGCAAAACATCAAGCAGCGCTTGGAAAATTTATTTGCCCTCAAGCCCCTCATCGATGATTTTTTTGAAAAAGTGATGATCAATAGCGATGATGCGGGACTTAAAAATAACCGCCAAGCCCTGATTTTTGCTATTTACAATGAATTTTTAAAAATAGCAGACATCAAGGAGCTGCGTTTGTGAGGGCGCTTTTTGTCGTTTTGCTCCTTAGCCTTTTTGCCCACGCGGATGCGAAATTCCCCCTCATCAAGGGTCAGGCCCTTTTTTTGGAATTTGAAAAAAAGCGCCTTGTTTGTCTTAAATTTCAAAACAAGCCCTTGAATTTTTTCCCCCACCCCAAGGATGAAAATAAGGTCCTAGCCATCTTTTCCCTGCCCTACAAAAACCCTCCCAAAAGCTCTAAAATCACGGCTTTTTACGCGGATAAAACTTCTGAAAATTTCCTCATACAAGGTCTGGATGGCAACTACAGCCGTGAAAAAATCACGATCCCAGCGCAGAAAATTTTCCCCCCAAAGGCCGCGCAAAAGCGCATCCAAAAAGAGCGCGCAGAAGCTAACGCCATCTACGCCCATCACACCCCCAAGGCTCTTTTTGAAGGCGCCTTCCAACTCCCCCTCAAAAGTCCCATCACAAGCGCTTTCGGCGTGGCTAGGATTTTCAACGAAAAAGTAGCGAGCTTTCACAGCGGCACGGATTTTAGAGCCCATGTGGGCACGGCGATCAGGGCGGTAAATTCTGGGATCGTCAAAATCGCAAAAGAGCGCTATTATGCAGGGCTTTCGGTCGTGATCGATCATGGCTTTGGGATTTACTCGCAGTATTATCATCTCTCAAGCCTTAAGGTTGAGGCGGGGCAGAGGGTCAAAAAGGGGCAAATCATAGGAGCCAGCGGGGCTAGCGGCAGGGTGAGTGGGCCGCATTTGCATTTTGGGATTTTTGCAGGTGGGAGGCAGGTTGATCCGCTTGATTTCATCACTAAATTCAACGCCCTTTTTCAATGAAATTCAGCGAATTTTCAAGGCTTTGGCTGCATGAAAACTACTACAAAAACGCCGTTCGCATCGGAAGGGAGGGGGATTTTTACACGGCGGTGAGCGTGGGGGAGCTTTTTGGCACGCTTTTGGCGCGGCATTTCTTAGCCCTCGTGGATGGTGGGTTTTTAAAATTGCCCCTGCAGGTGCTTGAAATCGGTGCCAATGAGGGGCATTTGAGCAGGGATTTTTTAAGCGCTCTGGTGCTTTTAAGACCTAGCATTTTTAAGGATATGGAATTTTACATCATCGAGCCGCATGAGAGCCTGCAAAGAGTGCAAAAAAAGACCCTTCGGGGTGTGGAATTTAGCCACGAAACCAGCCTGAAAAACTGCCATTTTAAAAACGCCTTCATCTTTTGCAATGAGCTTTTTGATAGCTTTGCGTGTGAGTTGATTGAGGGCGATAGGATGGCCTTTGTGGAGGATTTTAGGCTCATTTTTAGACCTCAGGATGAGCGGACAAAGGAGCGGTGCGGAGGGCTGGATTTGCAAAGGGGGGAGTGGAGCCCCTTTTTGGAGGAATTTTTTTCGGATTTGGATGCTTCTTGTGAGAAATTTATCTTTGCGGGCTTTGATTATGGTGGGGTTTCGCCGCAGCGTTTCAGTCTGAGAATCTACCAAAATCACGAGCTTTTTAGCCCCTTTGAGGTGGATTTGAGGGAATTTTTTGGCAGGAGTGATTTGACCTATGATGTGAATTTTGCGCACATTTTTGCGCTGTGTGAGCGGCATGGCTTTAGGCTTTTGGAATTTAAGAGGCAAAACCGGGCCCTTTTGGACTTTGGCCTTGAGGAGGCTTTAAATTTCGCGCAAAAATCAAAGAAAAATTATGAAAAATCGCTCTCACAGGCCAAAAACCTCCTTTTTTCTTTCAATGATAAATTTCATTTTTTTGAATTTCAAAAATCAAACTAGCGGCCTTGCTGTCCGCGTGAAAGCCCGTCAGTGATGCTTTCAGTGTCGTTACAAAAAGCCC
>NZ_JAUMZG010000053.1 GCF_030528245.1 Campylobacter sp. | reverse complement strand
TGGTTCTTTTAGGACGGATTTACTCCGTCCGCTAAAAAGAACATAGAAAAGGAGAGAAAATGAAAATTGTATGTTTGGATGCGGCGACTTTGGGCGGGGCAGATCTGAGTGCCTTTGAGGAATTTGGGACATTTGAAAGCTATGCGCTAACCCCGCCTGAGCTTGTGGTGGAGCGTCTTGCGGGTGCGGATGTGGCGATGGTGAATAAGGTTGTTTTGAGCCGAGAGGTGCTTGAAAAAACGAGCCTCAAGCTCATCCTAGAAACGGCCACAGGGGTGAATAATATCGATGTGGAATTTGCCAAGCAAAGGGGCATCGCGGTGAAAAATGTCGCGGGCTATTCCACGCAGAGTGTGGTGCAGCATACATTTGCGCTGATTTTTGCCTTCCTCAGTCGCATCCCTTACTACGATGCTTGGACGAAGAGGGGTGCGTGGTGTGAGAGTGAAATTTTTACGGATTTTTCTCGCCTCACGCAGAATTTAGCCAGCAAAAGGCACGGCATTATCGGGCTTGGCACGATAGGCAAGGAGGTCGCGCGCATAAGCGAGGCCTTTGGGGCGAGGGTGTCTTACCACTCCACGAGCGGGATGAATTTGAACACGAGATTTGAGAATTTGAGCCTGGAGGAGCTTTTGAGCCAAAGCGACATCATCAGCATCCACGCCCCGCTCAATGAAAAAACCAAAAATTTACTCGCCTACGATAGGCTTAGGCTCCTAAAACCCGCCGCCATACTCATCAATGTCGGCAGGGGCGGGATAGTGAATGAACAGGACTTGGCGAGGGTTTTGAACGAGCGTGAAATTTATGCCGGGCTTGATGTGCTTGAAGCCGAGCCTATGGTGCGAAACCATCCGCTTTTGGGCGTGAAAGATGCCGAGCGCCTCATCATCACCCCGCACATCGCTTGGGCGAGCAAGCAGAGCTTGGAAAATTTAATGACTGCGGTTTATGAAAATCTCAAGGAGTGGCTGGAAAATGGCGAGTGAGCATAGTTTTGACATCAGCGGGGAGGTCGATAGCGGGGAGCTTAAAAACGCTCTGGAGCAGACGAAGAAGGAGCTTGAGGGGCGCTATGATTTGCGGGGCGTGAAGAGTGAGGTGGAATTTAGCGAGAGGGAGAGCCTTTTTCGTCTCACTTGCTCGAGCGAAGCCAAACTTGAGGTTGTCAAGGACATTTTGCTTTCAAAGCTGATAAAAAGGGGGATCAACGCTAGGGGCGTGGTGGAGCAGGACAGGGAGAGCGGGGCAAATTTTAAGCTGAATTTAAGGGTCAATAACGCCATCGATAGCGAAAGCGCGAAAAAAATCAACCGAGCGATCAAGGATAGCAAGCTCAAGGTGAGCTCGCAAATAAGGGGCACAGAGCTGCGTGTGAGTGCGAAGCAGATCGATGATTTGCAAGCGGTGATGGCGCTGGTGCGGGGGCTGGATTTGGAGCTGAATTTGAGCTTTAAAAATCTAAAATGAGGCCGGTGTGAAGAAAATTTGGCTCTTTGTGGTGGTGCTTTTTTTGAGCGCTTGCGCGGTGAAAAATCCTAAGACGCAAAATCCGCCCACGCAAACGATGAGGATTTTGCTCTCAAGCCCTGCGATAAAGATCAATGATATGGGTTTTTTGAGGCATGAGGGCGGGGGGCTGATTTTGCAAATTTACAAGCTGGGAAAGCCTCTTTTAGCCCTGAGCGTGAGGGATAAAATCTGCCTCAATGGCGCATGCTATGCCAAGCGAATTTTTAATGAAAAATTCTTTAATCACGCGCATTATGATGATTTTTTGAGCGATATTTTAAAGGCGCGTCCCCTTTATGCGGGCAAAAATTTGCAAAAAAGCCCTTGCGGCTCTACTCAGGTGCTGGAGGCTAAAAACTATGCGATCGTTTATGAGCTTTGCGGGGAAAATGTGCGCTTTTGGGATAAAATTTCAAGGGTGAGGCTGCAACTTACGCGCCAAAAGTGAGGGAAAATGCTGGAGCTGAAGGAATTTTTAAGCCATAAAAACATTGAAAAAACTAAGCTTTATCAGAGGCTAGATTGCAGTAAAAACGAGGCTTTGATCTTAAGGGAGCTCTGTAAAAACTACATCGCGGCCAATGCCAGCCTGAATGCTTCGGCTTTGCTGAGTGGGATTTTTGGGGGGGAGGATTATGCTTACTTGGACGCTTTAGGGGACCTCAAAAGGCTCATTGAGCGGGGTTTTGTGATGCAAAATGTGAGCTTTTTCAAGAGCATGGATGCGGGAAAACAAAACTCAAGCCTTGCTCTGCTTCAAAGTGAGCTGAGTTTGAGCGGGGTGTTTTTGGACCTTTTGGAGCATAAGGAGCGGCAGGATTTTGGAAAGGCTAGGGCTTATGGGGATTATTTGGAGTATTTGCGGGACGAATTTGCGCGTATCGAGCTTTACCAGAAGCTTTCCCTCGTGCGGCTTGGCGCTTATAATGGCGCGCTCAAAGAGCAGATTAAGACCCATGAAAAGCACATCAGGGCGCGGCTTGCTTTGAGTAAATTTTACAATGTCGTGGGCGAGATTTTTAAAGAATATCGACTGAATTCCAAAGAGCAAATTCTCTTTTTGGCGCTTTTGAGGGCAGAATACACCCGCGGCGATGAGGAGGGCTTTGAGCAGGATTTTTTACTCTCTCTCATCAGTGAAAACGACTTGGAAAAAAGGCAAAACAAAAAGCTCCTCGAGGAGGGCTCACCCCTCATCGACCTAGCCCTTGTGGAGTATGATGAGTATTTGGGCTCTTTTGGAGAGCTTTCTAAGAGCTTTTTCATCAGCGATGAGCTTTTGCAGCGTGTGGTGGATTCACCCAAGAAGCAAAGCGCCAAAATCAAGCTTGAAAGCCTTGTCAAGGATCAGGATATCTTCGAGCTCATCGAGCCTAGCACGGACATCAACGACATCATCATGCCCCAAAGCACCAAGGAGCTTTTGCATAACATCCTCAAGCAGCAGGACAAAAAAGTGCTCGAGCGACTCAGCGCGTGGGGGATCAAAAGTTCCAAAAACATCGAGGCTAAGATCATTTTCTACGGGCCGGCTGGCACGGGCAAGACGATGTCAGCGCTATCGATGGCAAAGTCCATGAAAAAGGCGGTTCTAAGCTTTGACTGCTCTAAAATTTTAAGCAAATGGGTGGGCGAGAGCGAGCAAAATGTGCGTAAAATTTTTGACACTTATAAAAAAATTTCACAGTCCTGCAAGCAAGCGCCCATTTTGCTTTTAAACGAGGCCGATCAGTTTTTAAGCACCCGCATCGAGGGCGGCTCTGGAAGCGATAAAATGCACAATCAAATGCAAAATATTTTTTTGGAGCAGATCGAGCGCTTCAGTGGGGTTCTCATCGCCACGACCAATTTTTTGGAGAGCCTTGATAGCGCTTTTTCGCGGCGTTTTGATGTGAAGATCGAGTTCAAAAAGCCCGATTTTGAGGACAGGCTGAAAATTTGGGGGAAATTTTTGCCCCAAAATGCGAAATTTGAAGCGGATTTTGATGCCAAAACCCTCGCGCGCTATGAGCTCAGCGGGGCGCAAATTTTAATGATCGTCAAAAACACCGCCCTCAAGGCTGCGGTGAGTGAGGATGGGGTTTGGAAAATGCGGGATGCCTTAGAGAGCATTGAAAAGGAATTGCAATCAAGCTTTGACAAGAGCAGAACCTTAGGCTTTTACTAGCGCGCGGCTATTTGGAGGAGACCCTGCGCGAAGGGTGCAAGCGGCGGCGCTAGGATTTTCTACGCGGCGCCACGGCGATGGCAGGAAACGCGGCGGCTGAGGCGGCGAAATTTTTCGCGCTAGAATTTTTTGCGGCGCGCGGCTGGGGCGAGGAGGGATTTTTGCGACAGGTGAAATTTAAGGCGCCTCAGCCCAGCCAACGGCCTTGGATTGTGAATCGATTTGCAAAGTTTATAAATTTATGCTACAAACCAAGCCTTTAAAATTATAATTTCAAAGGCTACCCGATGAATCAAAAGCGCTTTTCTTTCCTCAATCTCGTCGAAAAATTAGGCAATGCCCTGCCCCATCCGGCTATGATTTTCCTCTATCTCATCATCATTTTGATGCTAAGCTCAGCCCTAGCCTCTGCCCTTGGGGTGGGGGTTGATTTTAAGGATAAGCATATTGAGATTGTCAATCTACTCACCTTAGAGTCCTTTGTGAAATTCTCCAACAGCTTCGTGGAAAATTTCGCCAAATTTCCCCCTCTGGGCGTGGTTTTGGTAGCCGTGCTTGGAGTTTCCATCGCCGAGTACTCGGGCTTTTTAAAGGTCGCCATAAGAGCCCTCATCATCAACGCCCCAAGAGCACTGGTGAGCTTTTTTGTTGTCCTAGCCGGCGTTTTATCCAACCTCGCCTCAGACATCGGCTATGTCGTTTTGACGCCCCTTGCCGCCCTGATTTTCCACTCCATAGGCCGCCACCCCCTAGCCGGCCTTGCTGCTGCTTTCGCGGGCGTAGCTGGAGGATATAGTGCCAATTTACTCATCTCCACCGTAGATCCTATCCTTGCTGGGCTCACCCAAAGCGCCGCGCAAATCATCGATCCTAGCTACACCGTAGGGCCTGAGGTCAATTACTATTTCATGGTAGCCTCGACCTTTCTCATCTCGATCGTAGGCGCCCTCATCACCGATAAATTCATCGAGCCCCGCCTCGGCAAGTATGAAGTGCAAGTCCCCAAAGAGGGCATCCAAAGCCTAAGCGCTGCGGAGAAAAGGGCTCTGATCTTAGCCTCTTTAGGAGCCTTGCTTTATGTGGCTTTTGTTTTGTTTCTCATCCTGCCCCAAGATAGCCTTTTTAGAAATGAAGAAACAGGCTCCTTTGTCAAGTCTCCCTTCATCGCGGGAATTTTATTTTTCGTCTTTTTTCTTTTTGCGATACCGGGCGTGATTTATGGCTTTGTGAGCGGGGTTTTCAAAGGCACAAACGACATTGTAAACGCGATGAGCGAGGGGATGAAAACGATGGCGATGTACCTGACCATCATCTTTTTTGCCGCGCAATTTATCGCCCTTTTTGCCCAGAGTAATATCGGACAATTTATCGCCATCAAAGGAGCCATTTTTTTAGAAAGCCTCCAACTACACTCCGGACTTCTCATACTTCTTTTCATCGCTATTTGCGGCTTCATCAATCTTTTCGTCGCCTCAGCCTCCGCGCAGTGGGCTCTGATTTCTCCCATTTTCGTGCCGATGTTTATGCTTCTTGGTTACGCGCCCGAACTCGTCCAAGCCGCCTACCGCATAGGCGATTCGACCACCAACATCATCACGCCCCTCCTCATCTACATGCCCATCGTACTCAGCTTTGCGATGAAGTATCAAAAAAACATAGGCATGGGCACAATCATAAGCCTCATGCTACCTTATTCCATAGCCTTTTTTGTGACCTGGTCGGCCCTGCTTTATGTGTGGGTTTTCATCCTCAATCTACCCCTAGGCCCAGGAGCAGAAAGCTTCATCCCAAGGCCTTAAATTTGCGCGATTTTTGCAAATTCTCGCACGCCAACAAACCCTCCCGCCATCTCTACCCCATACTGCTGCACCCCCACCTTTGGTGT
>NZ_JAUMZG010000052.1 GCF_030528245.1 Campylobacter sp. | reverse complement strand
TGGCGCGCGGAGGCGAAAACCCTCTCGCGTGTCGGGGGGAATTCTGGGGCGAGGAAATTTGAGGCGGGGCGAAGCGGAGACGGCGCGGGGAGGGGGAATTTTTCGTGGCCGGAGCGGGCGACGGGAATTGTGGCCGGGCTGGGGGCTTGTGCGGCGAAGGCTTACGCGAGAGTGGGCTTGGGGTTGAAACGCAAAATTCTGGGGAGCTGGGTTTGGCTGGCGCTGGAGGGAGGGATCGGGGTCGCTGATCATCGGCTGGGAGTGGAGGGACAGAGGGGCAGAGTCTGGCGCGAGGAGGCTGCGAATTTTGTGCGGGGGCTGGAATTGTGGCGCGGCGGGGGGGGACTGGCGGGCGAGAATTCTAAAAAAAAGTAGCAACCAAAATGGGCTAGAATGAGGGAAAATTTGAGGGGCGAGGGATGTTTGAGCTTGTGAGTGATTTTAGGCCGAGTGCGGATCAGGCTGGGGCGATTAGGGGTGTGGTGGGAAGCATCAAAAAGGGGCATCGGTATCAAACCCTGCTCGGCGTGACGGGCTCTGGCAAGACCTTTACGATGGCAAATATCATCAAGGAGCTGCAAATGCCCACCCTCATCATGAGCCACAATAAAAGCCTCTGCGCCCAGCTTTATAGTGAATTTAAGGGCTTTTTTGCGAAGGACTTTGTGGAGTATTTCATCAGTTACTACGATTATTATCAGCCTGAGGCCTACATCCCGCGCACGGATCTTTTCATCGAAAAGGATAGCTCGGTCAATGAGGATCTCGAGCGGCTGCGGTTGCGTGCGACGGCCTCGCTTCTAAGCTATGAAAATGTCATCTGCATCGCCTCGGTTTCGGCCAATTACGGGCTGGGAAATCCGCAAGAATTTGAGGGCATGGTGCTGATTTTTGAGGAGGGAATGCATCTGGCGCAAAAGGCGCTTTTGAAAAAGCTCGTCGACATGGGCTATAGGCGTAATGATAGCTTTTTTGAGCGCTGTGATTTTCGTGTGAGTGGGGATGTGGTGGATGTTTATCCGGCCTATTTTGAGGATGAGGTGGTGCGGCTGGAATTTTTCGGCGATGAGCTTGAAAAAATGTATCATTATGATGTGCTTGAGAACAAAAAGGGGCGGGATTTGAAAAAATTCATCCTCTATCCTACCAGTCAATTTTCCGTCACGCAAAGCCAGCTCAAAAGGGCGATTGGGGGCATTAGGGCCGAGCTGGCTAGCCGCCTTGCTTATTTTGAAGCTGAGAATAAACTCGTGGAGTATCAAAGGCTCAAGCAAAGGGTGGAATTTGACCTTGAGATGCTTGAAAGCACGGGCATTTGCAAGGGGATAGAAAACTACGCCCTGCATCTTACGGGGCTAAAAAGCGGTGAGACGCCCTATACGCTTTTTGATTATTTTGCGCTCAAAAATAGCGAATTTCTCCTCATCGTGGATGAGAGCCATGTCTCGCTGCCTCAGTTTCGCGGAATGTTTGCGGGGGATAGGAGCAGAAAGCAGACCCTAGTCGATTACGGCTTTCGGCTGCCCTCAGCCCTAGATAATCGCCCGCTGATGTTTGATGAGTTCATCCGCAAAAAATGCCGCTTCCTCTTCGTCTCGGCCACTCCGGCTCCGCTTGAGCTTGAGCTCTCAGAAGGGAGGGTTTTTGAGCAGATTATGCGGCCTACTGGGCTTTTGGACCCCATCATCGAGCTCAAGGATAGCGACAATCAGGTGGAAATTCTCTACGATGAGGCCAAAAAAGTGATAGCAAGGGATGAGAGGATCTTGGTCACGGTGCTGACTAAAAAGCTCGCCGAGGAGCTGGCGCGCTATTATTTGGAGCTTGGGGTGCGGGTGAAGTATATGCACTCAGAAATCGATGCCATCGAGAGGAATGAGCTCATTCGCGGGCTTAGGACGGGGGAGTTTGACATGCTTATTGGCATCAATCTCCTGCGCGAGGGGCTAGATCTGCCTGAGGTCTCGCTCATCGCCGTGATGGACGCGGACAAGGAGGGCTTTTTGCGTAGCACCACAAGCCTCATACAGACGATGGGGCGGGCGGCTAGGAATGTCAATGGTAGGGTTTTGCTCTTTGCGAAAAAGATCACAAAATCCATGCAAGAAGCGATGGACATCACAAACAAACGCCGCAAACTCCAAGAAGCCTACAACAAAAAGCATCGCATCACACCCACTTCGGTGCGGAGAAATTTGGAGGATAGTCTCAAAAATGAGCTAGACGGGGCGGAAATTTACCGCAAGGGCAGGAATTTGGAAAAAATGCCTGCGAGCGAGAGGGCGCAATTTGTCAAAAAGCTGCGTAAAGAAATGCTTGAAGCGGCGCGGGCGCTGGAGTTTGAAAAGGCTGCGGCGCTCAGGGATGAGATAAGAAAGCTTAAGAATCTTTAAAATTCATGCGTATCTTGCTGGGGTGAGGGCTGCGGGAGAAGATGGCTGCTGGGCCTGAGGAAGCGGGAGAGAATGGGGCCTCGAGGCTATGGCGGGAGAATTTCACGGCGCCCTCGAGATGGGGAAGGATTTGTCGAGGGTGGAATTCTAGCAGGGGGGAGGAGCGCAAAGTGGTGGGGAGACGGAGCGCGGAGAGTGGAAAATGAGAAGTGAGTGACTGGGGGATTCGCACGGGGGGATGGTGGCGAGAGGAGGCTGGCGGGGGAGGGAATTCTGTCGGAGGAGGCTGGAATTTGACGCGCAAATTCTGGCCGAGGAGAGCTGGCGGGGGAGGGAATTCTGTCGGGGAGAGAATTTCCTGCGAGGGGTGGGTTTTGGCGCGAGGCTTGGCTTGGCTGGAACGGAGGCAAAAAGTTCCTCGAAGCTGCCTTAAGGGGATGATTTGGGGCCGATAGGGAGCGCGGATCCTTGCGAGGCTGGGCGCCAATCTGTCGGGGACGTTAAATTTTCGCGCGGATGGTTTGAGTCGAGCTTTTGAATTCCTGCAGGGATAGAATTTAAGCATCAAAAAGGTGCGAAGCCTCCGCACTCATGCTAAGAATTTTAAAACCATAAACAAGCTTTTAAAAGCCTATACTCTGGGTGCCTCGCACCATCTTTCCATCCTTAAAGCGCCCTACCTTTTCTAGCAAAAACCCTTATTGCAGAGTTTTGTCCGTGGGCTATGCCAATAATTTTTTACTCCATAAAAACAGGGCTAGAAAAGTCCTATCATCTTTAAAGGCCTGTGCTTTAATCATCATGGTGTCGTTAAAGGTAGCGTTCTTTGCATTGATGCCCAGATACCTTACTTTCCAAAAAATGGCTTTAGCCTCACTCAGCGTGCCATCAAAGTCGTGTTTATTAACAGGCCCAAAGCCAACGCGCCACTAGAGTCTTGGATTAGCAAGGCTATCCATATCCTTCTTATACCGCTGCTGAAGTTTAGCTAGTGGCGCTAGAGCGTGGGGCAGTGATGAGAAAATCCTTCGCCCTATAATCGCCTTTTGCAAAAAGCTCTTTTGGGCTTTTTTTATGAGCCATTTTTGCCCTCCTTTCATTTGAATTTATCCTCAAGTCCTAGTTTTCAAGGCAGGTTTTAAGTCGCAGCTTTAGGATCTCTGCCACGGAGGGCTTGATTTTAAATTTCAAACAAGCCTCATAAACTTTAGATTTTTCACTGATAACTTCTTCCTTTTGCATTAAGATATAAGAAATTTTTAAGCCATCTTCAAGACCCAGATCATAAACAGCCTGTGCGCTCGTGCCGCTTCCAGCGCAAAATCAAGCACCAAATCCCCATCCTTAAGCCTCACTATACGCAGTGAAAAATTTAAAAGCCACGAAGGTCCCGGTTTAGTAAGGTCGTTTGTGCCTTGTCTGGAGTAGAAATTTAGGGGCGAAGCCACGCGCATAAAGGAGTCGATGGATGATTCTTTTAACAATGCCACTTACAATGGCAAAAATGTGTTTCAAACTATGGATTTTGTCGTGGGCAGTGGGGTGGAAAAAACGAATTTAAACCCACTTAATGTTGATAATTTAAGCATTGACGACCCAGAAACCATCACTTCTTTTACTGACCAGCTAGGGAGCTTGAGGAGTGAAATTGGCTCAGGGATCAATGCCCTCAATGCCAATATCAATGCCAGCGTGCAAAATAGCATCAGTGTAAAAGCTGCTGAAAATAATTTGCTCAACAACGATATGGCAAAAAATGTTAATGATTTTAACGCTGGTTATCTTAGAGAAAATGCTGCCGCTTTTGCTGCCGCACAAAGCAATATAATGCTGCAAACAAAAATCGCAAGTTTGTTGCATTGATATTTGAGCTCGAATGGGCTCAAATATTTACCAAGAAGGCTTATTTTTAACCCTAAAAATCTGTTAGATGCTATAACACAAGAAAAATATCTAAATTCAATAAAAAATAAAAATCAATTCTAATACAAATTATAATTTTAAACTTATTAAATAACAACCTCTATAAAGATTTTAAATTCCACTCTCGCAAAACAAATTCATCGTTCGCATGATAATTTATTAAAAAATTTTTAAACCCTCATATTTATTTTTGATTTTCTTAAAAGTTCTAAGATATCCACTCCATTTTCCCAATAAGCTTTTAAAAATTGCTCCCAAAAATAAATTTTTATTTCATCTTTGTAAGTTTCTTTATTTTTACTTTCTGCTTGTATGGGTTTGAAAGGTTCTTTGTTTTCTTCTGAATTTTTTTGCGATGAATTAATATTTTTAAAATCGACTAAATATTTTTGTTGAAGCTCAAGAAATTTTGTTTTAAATTCGTCTATATTTTTGCTTGTATGAAAGAGTTTAATATAAGCTTCATCATAACTCACTCCATCAACTTCCATCCAATGGGGTGATTTTGTATTTTCATTTATCCATTTAAATAAGCTTTTGACTTCAGACTCCGAAAATTCATTTTTCCTAAGTTTATCTTCTACTGATCCTTCAACCAATTCTACTTTATCGCTTAGTTTCACATAATCCTTGTATACATTTATAAAACTATTACCAAGTTTTTCTCTTTCTTCTTTTGTAAGCTCAGGATTTCCATTTTCAATACTTTCATCTCTAATTTTAGTAAGTGTCTGTAGAGGATTATTTCCAAAATATCTATTAAAAGAACTTAAAGTAATCATCTTACATACCATCCTCCAAGAGCAGACTCCATTTGCCCTTTGTATTTGTTTGCCATTTCTTTAATAATCATATTGTTATTTAAAATAGGGCTGGAATTAAATTTATACATTTGATAAGTATTAGGATCATAAGCACCTACCCCATAAGTGAAAAGCACATAAGGCTTACCTAAATCCGAAACTTTTACTTGCCTTTTAACTGTATAGACAGGAAGGATAGAGAGAGAATTTTGTGTTACTTGTAAAAATGCTGTGAATCTATTTTTACTATGATTTGAGCAAGATGCTTGATCTATGCCGCAAAGTCCTTGCGGGGCATTTGTATTGCCTTGAAGATAATTTGCCATATATTGCAATTCTCCTTCGGTATATTTTGCTACAGCGTATAGTTCATCGGCTGGATTCCATTGAGTCCCGTTATGCAAAAACACAACCTGATACCCACCCCTAACCTCTTTCATCTCATCAAGGCTAAGAATTTTTACTCCTACG
>NZ_JAUMZG010000010.1 GCF_030528245.1 Campylobacter sp. | reverse complement strand
CATTTGGGATAGGTATAATAAAGGTGGATTTGCTTTAGTTGTTAATCCTAAAAAAGAGCTAAAACTTTTCAAACTAAACACTCCAAAATCTTTATATTTTGATTTTAGTCCTTTTAGTTTGTATTAATTTTATACAATTTACAATCATTCCAATGCAGAATAATATTCAATTAAAGAGTAAAAAAATGCGGTTGTCTGTCTAATATTTTTGCAGCAACTTGGCATTATGATACTGATGGTTGCACTAAAATTTATGCTTATGGTTCGGATATTAAGTGAATGCAATACGCATAGAGAATTTTATAAGAATCTGGTCTTAATGCAATTTGTAAAATATTGGGGGTATTGTAAATGAAAATTTGTGGATATTTGCTCACACCTCAAGAAGTTTATAAAATGAATAGAACGCAATCTTATGATAAAACAAGAATATTGCTCAATTAAATCCCAAAATAATATTTCCATTTTGGCTTAATTTCAAAAAGGAACGGAAAACAAAAATCATAAACTTTTTGATTGTGAAAGATCTTTGGAGTTAAAGTTATTTTTTAACCATTTATTTGGTTTGTTTTCTAATTCCTCGTTTTTTTGCTCTTTTAGTTTTTCTAACTCTTGTTTTAAAAGCTCTTTTTCGTTTTTTTGGACTTCGTATCCTTTTAGACAAATCATTTAAAAGTGTTTCTAAATCTTTAAGTGCGGTTTCTTTTGTATTTTGCTTTAAATCGCTTAATTCTTTAAAAAATTCTTTTGGGTAACCCTTACCAATGCTTTGCTTTCTAAAGCCTTCTAAAATCGCTTTTATTTGCTTTTGTGGTATGGTTTCGTTTTCTAGCTCTTGTATTAATTTTTCCCTTTCCCTTTTCTCTGCTTCTTTCATTTGGGCGTATTTTCTGGGCTCTATGCGTTGTCTGCCTGTTAGTCTTTTATCCTCACCCCTTTGCATTTGTAAGATTTGGGCAGCTTCGCTTTGGATTTGGCTCATTTTTTATGATTATTCCACAAACCTCCTGCTCAAGTCCCCAAAATACTCTATCCGCCTATCGCGCAAAAAGGGCCACCACTGACGCACCTTCTCGCTCCTCGCCCCGTCAAGCTCAAGGATTTTCACGCACTCCTCCTCCCCCGCTCTGAAAATCTCCTCCCCCTGCGGTCCAAAAACAAAAGAATTCCCCCAAAATCTGATCCCATCCCCCACTCCACTCGTATCCTTTTCAAAGCCCACGCGATTGATGGCAATCACCGCCAAGCCATTAGCGATGGCATGCCCCCTTTGCACCCCAAGCCAAGCCTCAAGCTGTCTTTTTTTCTCCTCAGGCTCATCAGCGTCAAACCACCCAATCGCCGTGGGGTAGATCAAAATTTCCGCCCCCTTTAAGGCCATCAATCGCGCCGCCTCAGGATACCACTGATCCCAGCAAATCAGCACCCCAAGCTTCCCCACGCTCGTCTTAATCGGCTCAAAGCCCAAATCCCCCGGCGTAAAATAAAATTTCTCATAAAACTGCGGATCATCAGGAATGTGCATTTTGCGGTATTTGCCCGCCACTGAGCCGTCCTTTTCAAACACCACGGCCGTATTGTGATAAAGCCCAGCAGCACGCCTTTCAAAAAGACTGGTCAGCAAAACGATGCCCCATTCCCTCGCCACCCCTGCCCAAAATTTCACATCCCGCTCATAGTCCTCAGCGTAGGCGAAAAATTTCACATCCTCGCTCTGACAAAAATACTCATTTTGATGCAGCTCAGAAAGGCACACAAGCTCGGCTCCCTCCCTCGCGGCCCCTGCGATGAGTTCGCAAGTTTTTGCCCGCATAGCCTCTTTGCTGCCTTGATATTTTTGCTGGATGAGTGCGATTTTCATAGCCTTTTCCTTTCCTCTTCTTGATCATCGTAGGGGTCAAGATGAATTTGAAGCTCCCATTTTTCATCCTTGCAAAGGGCGCGGATACCCTCCTCGATCTCATCCGAAATCCTATGCGCATTCAAAAGAGAAATGATGGGACAAAAGACCAAATGCAAGCTCACATAATTGGTGCTTGGGGTTTTGCGCGTTTTGAGATGGTGGAAAGAAATGACCTCTTTATGACTTTCAATCAGCTCCTTAATCCGCCCAATTTGCTCATCATCCAAGGCCTTATCCATCAAAAAAGACAGGGATTTTTTAACGATACCAAACGCCGAATAAGCCGTGTAAAAACTCACAGCAATCCCAAAAATCGCATCGATGATGTGCCAGTGGGTGAAATGAATCAAAGCCAGAGCCAGCAGGGTGAGGGCATTGCTCAACAAATCGCTCTTATAATGCAAACAATCGCTCTCGACCACCAAGCTCTTGGTTTTTTTCGCCACATGAGAAAGGTAAAGCACCAGCAAAAATGTCAGAATAAGCGCAAAAATCATCACCCCCACGCCCAAATTCAAATCATCCACGGACTCGTTGTGATAAATTTTTAAAACACTTTGATAAAAAATGAAAATTCCCACAGCAAAAATAAAGCAGCCCTCCACAAAACCCGCGAGGGCCTCGATCTTTGAAAAGCCAAAATTATAGCGTGTGTTGGGCTTTGATGAGGATTTTTTGAGGGCTAGGAAATTGAAAGCAGAAATGGCAAAATCAATCATGGAATCGATAGCGCTTGCAAGCACCGCCACAGAGCCGCTTAAAATCCCGGCGATAAATTTCACAAAAGCCAAAAAAAAGGCACAAATTAAGGCGATAATCGTCGCTTTTTTAGCTAAATCCATCTCTCCCCCTTGAAGCGATTTTGACACGAGCAGTGCAATGAGCCGTTTTGTCTCAAAAACACCCGCGCATCCACGCCCACAACCCTACACTCTGGCAGGGCCTTTTGCAAGATGTCGCGCACAAGCTCGTCTTTTTCATCCTGATAAAAGGGCAGGATCAGGCCTCCATTGACAAAGACAAAATTCGCATAGCTAGCTCCCAGCCTCCTACCCTCGTAAAATAGGGGCTTGGGTAGGGGCACGGGGATGCACTTGAAGGGCGTTTTTAAAAGCTCGGCCTCCATAGCCTTGAGGGGTAAAAAATGCGGATCATCCTCATCCTCACAGGCGCAGTAGATGATGGTTTGTGCGTCAATAAAGCGCGCCAAGGTATCGATGTGATGGTCGGTATCATCGCCGATGATGAAGCCATTTTTCAGCCAAATGATGCTATGGAGTCCAAAAAGCTTCTTGAGCCTTGCCTCAAGCTCTGCTTTGTTGAGATGAGCGTTGCGCTTGGAATTTAAAAGGCAATGCTCGGTCGTAAGCATGGCGCCAGCTCCGTTAAAATCAACGCTTCCGCCCTCCAAAACCAAACCGACATCCTCAAGTCTGCTTTGGAATTTTTGTGAAAAAAGTTCGGCATTGAGGGCATTATCCAAGGCGCTTTCAAATTTCCCCCCCCAAGCATTGAAGGTGAAATCAAGGCTCTTCAGTCTTCCATTTTCCCACACATCGATCGCTCCAAAATCCCTAATCCAAGTGTCGTTGCAGGTGTATTGGAAAAATTCCACATTTTTAAAGCGCAAAAAAGGCTCAAAATCCTCCTCGCTGGGCGCGATGAGCAGGACCTTTTGAAAGGTGCTAGCAAGTTCCACAAAATCCTCATAAGATTGCAAAATTTCTGCTAGGTAGGGCTTCCAATCGGTTTTTTCATGCGCAAGAGCTAGGATCAGATAATCCTGCTCGCTCCACTCGGCTATGGATTTTATCATTTAAATAACCTTTTTGATAATAAAACCGCATTCTAACATTTTTTATTGTTTTGTCAAATTCAGCCCAAAATTTAAATTTTTACTGAAGATAAATGCTCATCTCCTCGCTCTTCAAAAGAATTTTACCCCCCTCCCTACTGAGTTTAAAATTCCCCTTAAAATGCGTGAGCAAAGCGCTTTCAAAGTCCATCAGCTCCCTAGGTTGGCAAAGCATTTGCGTCGCCGCGGCCCCATCGATTTGCACATTCTCCCCATCACTCTCATAAGCACCAAAAAAGCGATTGCACCCCGAACTCCCGTAGAATTTATCCTTTTCAAAGTTGATACTAGCGCCCTCCTCAGCACCCTCTGCCCTAAGCTCTTTTTGAGCAAGGATGATTTTTTCTATCTTCAAATTCTGCCCCACCAAAGAAGCCAAAACGCTAATTTGAGCTTGATTTTGCGTGAGGTTCGTAGGCTCCTTCGCACAGCCCATCAAAAAAGCCAAAAACAAAAGCGGCATTAAAAATTTTTTCATTCCCTCTCCTTTCAAAAATTTTCGCGATTGTGGCATAAATTTTTTAACACAACCTCAGTGCAAAAAGTGCCGCACCCCCGTAAAATACAAGGCCATATCGTATTCGTTCGCAGCAGCGATCACCTCATCATCCCTTATACTCCCGCCAGGCTGCACCACCGCGCTAACACCCACCTTAAAAGCTTCATCGATGCTATCCCTGAAAGGAAAAAAGGCCTCGCTAGCCAGAACACAGCCTTGCAAATCAAGCCCCATCTCCTCAGCCTTGCGCACAGCCGCCTTGGCCGCATCGATGCGACTGGTCATCCCCATCCCCACCGCAAGCATCGCCGCGTCCTTCACATAAACGACATTGTTGGACTTGGTAAAAGCAGCGATTTTAAGGGCGATGGCGAGGTCTCTTAGCTCACCCTCACTCGCCCCCCTCTTGCTTTTCAAAACGGCATTTTTGAGCTCATCCTCCCCCACCTCATCGCTCGTTTGCAGAAGAAAGCCTCCGTCAATGTGCCTAAAATCATAGCGGTCAAAATTCCGCACCAGATGAGAATTTTCTTGGGTAAAAATTTTAACCCTCCTCCGCCCCTCAAAAGCCTTCAAGGCCTCCTCTTTCACATTCGCCGCGATGATGAGCTCCACATAGCTTTCGTTGATTTTCTCCGCCAAAGCCTCATCCAAGGTCCCATTGATCGCCACCACACCCCCATAAGCGCTGATGCTATCGCACCGCAAAGCCTCCTCATAGCTTTCAAGCAGGGAATTTTTCACCGCAAAGCCACAAGGATTGCCGTGCTTGATGATAGCCACAGCAGATCTTTGGCCAAAAGCGGAGGCCAAATTCAAGGCCGCATTGATGTCGGTGAGATTGTTAAAGCTAGCCTCCCCCTTCAAGGCCTTAAAATTGAGGCTAAAAAAGGCCCCAAATTCATACAAGGCCCCCCTTTGATGCGGATTTTCGCCGTATTTTGTGTCCAAAACCTTACTCCCCGTGATGAAATGCCGCGCCCCAAAGCCCCCATTAAAACGCCCGTTCATGTAGTTGGCGATGTAGGCATCATAGGCGGCCGTGTGCTCAAAAGCCTTTATCATCAGCCCGCGGCGAAATTCCTCATCGTCCCTACCCTCCTCCAGCCTCGCAAGCACCCCCGCATAATCAGCCGCATCGCACACGACCAGCACGGATTTATAGTTTTTCGCCCCGCTTCTGATCATCGCCGGGCCGCCGATGTCGATATTTTCAACAATCTCCTCAAAATCATCGCTATGCATCGTGGTTTTTTGAAAGGGGTATAAATTCACACCCAACAAATCTATGCTCAAAATCCCATTTTCCCTAGCTTCTCGCAGATGATTCGCATCATCTCTTTTATGCAAAATTCCGCCGTGGATTTTAGGATGAAGGGTCTTCACCCTCCCCCCAAAAAGCTCCGCACTCCCGGTAAATGCGCTCACCTCCTCCACCCTTAGGCCCTGCTCTTTCAAAAGCCTGAAGGTCCCGCCCGTAGAAAGCAGCTCAAAGCCCAAATTCAAAAGCCCCCTAGCAAATTCCACCACGCCATCCTTATCGCTCACACTCAGCAAGGCCCTCATGGTTTTTTCGTTTTTGCAATCCCCCACTCATCACTCCTTTAAAATTCCAAGCCCTAGCGTTGCAAATGCTTTTTCACAAGCTCATAGGCCTCGTTGATTTTTTGAAATTTCTCCACGCCCTGCTTGAGCTCATCCTCGCTGACCTTGTTGGCGTTTAAAATATCGGGATGGTATTTTTTCGCCAGGGCCCTATATTGACGCTTCAGTGCGGATAAATCCGCCCCCTCATCAAGCTCTAAAAGCGCATAAGCCTCGCTCAAATCCATCGTCTTTCGCGTTTTTTTCAAGGCCCCAAGCTGGGCAATGCACTCCTCAAGCACCCCCAAAGAAAGCCCAAAAGCCAGGGTAATCTGCTCTAAAATTTCCCTTTTTTTCGCGTGGAATTCCCCGTCGATCAGGGCCATGAAAACAAGCACCCTAAGCACATTAAGGCGCTCGTTTTGAGGCAGGGGCACCTCCCTTAAAAATTCCTCCGCCACCAAGGAGGCATCGCTTAAATTTTCCTTATGCTCATTAAAACTCGCCTTTAAAAATTCTCTCTCCTTGGCGTCCTTAGCGTTGGCGTTTAAAAGCTCGCCGATCATATCCGCCTCTTGCTGGCTGATCCTACCATCGCTCTTTGCGATCTTGGCCAAAAGCGCGATGACATAGTAGTTCATCCGCCTTTTAAATTCCTCCACCCTCTCCTCCATCACACCCCGCACAAAGCCTCTGGCAAAGCCCTTGCTCCCGCGGCCTGCGGCGTTGAGAAACTCACTTTTTCCCCAAGTTTTATAAAACCAGTAAAAAACCAAAATCACCAAAAGGATTAAAATGAAACTCATAAAATTTGCTCCCTAAAACTCTCAAAATAAAGCCTCTCAAGCTCTTTTTTGCTCAAAGTTATGCTTCCCAAAGTGAACGCCTCCTCCTCCGTGCTAACCCCAAGCCTACAAGCTCTCACGCCCCAATTTCGCGCCAGGGTCAAAAATCCCTCATCCCTCACACCCACGATGGCCCTCCCCGGGCTCTCATCAAAAAGCAGGGCCTCGTTTTCGAAGGGATTTTCAAAAATTCCGCCCCGTTTTGAAAGAGCTATGATCTTTGCTAAGGCCAGTGCCACGCCCCCAGAGCCCACACTCAAAGCGCACTCCAAAAGATGCTTTTGATTGGCCTCAAAAAGCAAATTCCAAAGGGCAAGCTCGGCCGCATAATCAAGCGCCCTCAAGCTCCCCGCGACCTTGCCATCCTGCACCTTTGCCGCGAGTGAGGCAGCAAACGCGCCCTGCGTCCGGCCCAAGAGATAAAAGCACACCCCAGACTCGTTCGTGCTTGATTTTAGGGTATCCTCAGCATTTTCGAGCAGCCCCACGCCCACTATGGTAGGGCTTGGATGGATGCTCACCCCCTCGCTTTCGTTGTAAAGACTGACATTCCCGCTCACCACAGGGGCATTTAAGGCCCTGCAAGCCTCCTTGATGCCCTCGCAGCTCTTGGCAAACTGCCACATCACTTCGGGATTTTGCGGGTTGCCAAAATTGAGGCAGTCGCTGATCGCTAGAATTCTAGCCCCCGCGCAGGTGATCTTCCTCCCCACAGCGGCGACATTGTAGGCCGCGCCCAGCCTCGCATCGACATAGCTTAGGGAGGCATTGCACTCCACAGCCATCGCCAGGGCCGCGCCGTTTTCCTTCACGCGTATCACGCTAGCGCCCAGGGCCCCGTCTGCTTTGAGGGTGTTGGTTTGCACAGTGGCGTCAAATTGCTCGTAAATGAAGGCCTTGTTGTTGGCGTTTTCGTTTTTTAAAATTCTTTTCAAAAGCTCGTTGGGGCTTAATTTTAGCTCAAATTTATAGTCCCCAAGTCCAGCCAAATACCCAGGCTCACGCACAGGACGGTCTAAAATGGGAGCGTTCTCACTCAAAGGCGCGATGGGCAAGCAGCCCACAAGCTCACCGTGCCAAAAAAGCTCCATCTTCCCCGTGTCGGTAACCTCGCCCATCACCACCGCATCCAGACCCCATTTTTCAAAAATTTTTACCACCTCCGCCTCGTAGCCCTTTTTTGCACAAATGAGCATCCGCTCCTGACTCTCGCTAAGCATCAGCTCATAGGGCGTCATGCCCTCCTCGCGCATCGGCGTTTTATCAAGCTCCAAGCGCATCCCACTGCCGCTTCGGCCGGCCATTTCAAAAGCACTCGAAGTAAGCCCTGCCGCACCCATGTCCTGTATGCCGATGATGAAATCGCTCTTAAAAAGCTCCAGGCAAGCCTCCATCAAAAGCTTTTCACTGAAGGGATCGCCAATTTGCACAGTGGGACGCAGGGCCTTGCTGCTCTCGTTAAAGCTCTCAGAGCTCATCACCGCCCCACCAAGCCCGTCCCGTCCTGTCTTTGAGCCCACATAAATGACAGAATTTCCCACGCCCTCAGCCTTGGCGTAAAAAAGCTCCTCAATCTTGCAAACGCCCAAGGCGAAAGCGTTGACTAGGATGTTGCCGTTGTAGCACGCATCAAAGCCGCACTCCCCGCCCACAGTCGGCACGCCCGTGCAATTGCCATAGTGAGAAATCCCGCTCACAACGCCCCTGAGGAGGTATTTGTGCAAGGGGGCGTATTTGGCATCGTGGATGTCGCCGAATTTCAAGGAATTCATCCCCGCAACCACACGCGCCCCCATCGTGAAGACATCCCGCATGATGCCCCCCACACCCGTGGCCGCGCCCGCAAAGGGCTCGATGAAGCTAGGGTGGTTATGACTCTCAACCTTAAAAACCGCCGCGTAGCCCTTGCCGATGTCGATCACGCCTGCATTCTCACCAGGCCCCTGCAAAACCCAAGGCGCCTCTGTGGGAAAGCCGCTCAAATATTTCTTGCTAGATTTATACGAGCAGTGCTCACTCCACATCGCAGAAATAACGCCAAGCTCTAATAAATTGGGCTCACGTCCTAGAAATTCTAAAATCCGTGCGTATTCTTCATCGCTGATTTTGTGGGCCTTGATGATGGCTTTGTCCATTGTTTATCCTTTATTTTCCCAAACAAAAATTACTAAACATTTCATCCAATATTTCACTCCTTTGAAAATCCTTAGTGAATTTTGCCAAATGATCAAGGGCCACATTCAGCTCAAAGGCGAAAAGCTCCAAAACCCCACCATCAAGCAGTTTTTTAGCCCTCATTATCGCTCCGCTGGCTGATCTACAAGCCTCAATGAAGTCCATCGAGCAAGTCAAAAAACCCTCACCATCAAGGCCATTAAGATAGCTTTCTAGCTCGTTTTTAAGGGGCGCTAAGTCCTCTTTGGTGCTGATTTTGATGAAGGGAAAGCTGCGCGTGGGCACAAAAAGCTCCTGTAGGTCGCTTTTGTTGAGCAGGTAGAAGATTTTTGAAGGGCTGTTTTCAAGCAGGGCGTAAATTTGCCTGTCCTCATCGTCCTCAAGCCTTGAGGCGTCAAAAAGCGCGAGGATGATGTCCGCTTCTAGGAGCTTTTTTTTGCTCCGCTCTATGCCCCTTTTTTCGACCTCATCCTCACCCTCTCTGATGCCTGCTGTGTCGATGATTGTTAGCAAATGTGTGCCGAGTTTGAAATTTTCCTCCACCGTATCGCGCGTGGTGCCAGCAAGGTCTGAAACGATGGCCCTTTCGTAGGATAAAAGGGCGTTTAAAAGTGAGCTTTTGCCAACATTGGGCTTTCCAAGTATGAGGATTTTAAAGCCTTCCAAAAGCCCCTTTTTGCTCTGGGCTAGGCTGTGAATTTCGCTTAAAATTTTTGCATTTTCCTCGCATAAAGTGGCGATTTGTCGCAGTAAATCCTGAGGCAAATCATCATCCGCATAGTCGATGCTTGTCTCCACAAAAGCAAGGGTTTTCACCAGCTCGGCGCGAATTTTCTCCACCAATTCTCCCGTCCTGCCCTGCATATTTCTGGCGATGAGTTTGGCGGCGTGGTTGGATTTAGCTTGGATTAAATCCTGAATATTTAAGGCTTTGAGGGGAGTCATTTTGCCATTAAGGCAGGCACGTTTGCTAAATTCCCCCGCCTTCGCAAAGCAGGCCCCCAAAGCCGCAAGCTCTTCGAGTAAAATTTCACCCACAGTCGTGCCGCCGTGGGTTTGAAACTCCACCACATCCTCACCCGTAAAGCTGAAGGGCGCCTTAAAATATATGACGATGGCCTCGTCGATGAAGTCAAAATTTCGCGTGTAAAGTTTGCAAAAATGGGCATAGCGTGGGGTGAAATTTTGCCTTTGAGTGAGTTTTAAGCCCAGCTCCAAAGCCCTTTCTCCGCTCACTCTTACGATAGAAATCGCGCCCCTTCCGTAGGCGGTGGCTAGGGCGGCTATGGTCGGGTCCATCTTTTTTCAAAAAAATCATTGACAATGACGAATTTTTGGTCATTATTTTGCTTGATGCCGACATATTTGTGCGGGAATTTGGCGCGCAATTCTTCAAGGGCAATCTTTATCAAAACCCCATCAAGTGGCTTGGTCTGTCCCCTGCCATTTTGCTCCACCCTTGCAATCACACCCTCAAGATAAAGTCGCATCGCCTGCCTTTGTTTTTCTAAAAATTGTGCGATTTCAAGACGCACAAATAAGTTATATTTAAGATTGATCCAATGATGTAAAAGATAGGACAAAGCCCTGTATCTGTGGGCTTCCTTGCCTATCATCAGGGCCGCATCCTCACCGTCAAGATGGATAAAAATGCAAGTCTTATCCTGCATTTTTATGTCGATCAAGGCAATGTTAAAATGCGAATTTTTTAGGAGTTTTTCAAGCTGAATTTTAATTTCAAGCACGGTGTCGTCTGAATTTTTATCCTCCAAATCCTCCCTGTGAAAGCTATCAAAAATGGCTTCGTTTTTGACGATGTATTTTCGTTTTAGAGTGGGCGCTGGAGGCGTGTTTTGGTTGCTTTCCTCCTTGATTTTATGCTCTTCTTTTTTAAATTGAGGCGCTTCTTTTTCTTCGTTTTTGTAGAAAGCTTTCGCTTCTTTTTGAAGTGGCTTTTTTTTCACTTTTTTGTGGCATTCGATGATGGCATTTTTCCTCCCAAAGCCTAAAAAACCGCTTCTGTGCTGCTGCAAAATTTGATACTCCAAATCCATAACCGAGCATTCAAGCTGCCCAGAAGCCTCAATCAACGCACTTTGCAAATCCTTTGCCTCTATCCTCATTTTGTTTTCTCGCCTTCTTTTTTATGATGCTCTTTGGCAAAAATTTTATTGATGACCCATTGCTGCGCTAGGGAGCAAAGATTATTCACAAACCAATAAAGCGTAAGCCCCGCCGGAAAGGTGATGAAGAAAAAGGTAAAAATCACGGGTAAGAATTTCATAATCTTAGCCTGTATGGGATCTTGTATGGTCATGGGGGTGATGAGCTGCTGTAAAAACATGGTCGCGCCCATTAAAATCGGCAGGATGAAGTAGGGATCCATCACGGACAAATCGTGTATCCAAAAATCCCAAGGCGCGGCTTTGAGCTCGATGGTGTTGAGTAAGACGCGATAAATGGCGAAAAAGATAGGAATTTGCAAAAGTATGGGCAAACATCCGCTCATGGGATTTGCGCCGTGCTTTTTATAAAGCTCCATCATTTGCACATTCATCTTTTGCGGATCGCCCTTATAGCGCTCTCTGATCTCTTTCATCTTGGGCGCTAAATCCTTGAGCTTATTCATAGAAATCATCGATTTGTAAGTCAACGGAAAAAGAATAACCCGCACGATCAAAGTCAGCACCACAATAGCCCAGCCCCAATTGCCAATGTATTGATGCAAGAAATTCAAAAAGGCAAACATAGGCTTAGCGATGAAGGTGAACCAGCCAAATTCCACCACATCATCAAGCCTCTCATCGATGGCCCTTAAAAGGCTGTGCTCCTTAGCGCCTATGTAGGCTCCGGCCTTGAAATTATTGTGCGCGAAGGCGAAAATTTGCGGATTGTGCTTGTCATCTTTAGAAATGATGATGTTTAGGGGCCTGTCAAAATTGTAAAAAAAGCTCGCGTAATACCTATCAAAGGCCGAAGCGATGAAGGCCTGCTCTATCTTTTCGTCATTCTTCACGTCCTCATCCTCAAAGGTATGGATGGTATCCTTACCATCAAGCACTAGTGCCCCATGCACGGTGTAGGCATCCACAGCGACATCAGGCCTGGATCCGGGGGTGATGAAAAAGGGCGTGTTCTTACTGAGCCTGACCTCCACTTCGTAGTTTCCATTCGGGTGGAAGGTGAGAATTTTTTCAACCCTAAGCTGGGATAAATTTTGAGTCAGTTTTATCGTCTTGCTGGAATTTGCATCGATGAAAAGGGAGGCGTTATCGGCTGTGTAGGGGGTTTTATAGGCCTCTTCATTGATCTGAGCCTCGCTAAATCGTAGCTCGAGGGGGCGCAGATCGCTCGTTTGAGAGATGAGGTTGATCCTTTCGCCCTTTTCATTTTGGTATTTTTCATCCTTGAGGTAGAAGCTGGAAATACGACCCAAAGAGTCAAGCTCGGCCTGAAAATACTCGCTTTCTATTTTGGCGATGCTTTTGCTGGAATTGACACCCTGCTGGGGATTTAAATTTTGCTTTGTGGCGCTTGAAATTTGAGGCGCTTCAATGCTTGAGGTGGCGTTATGATTTTGCGTGATATTTTGCTCGACACCCAGCGGCTTTTTGGGTATGAAAAAATAATCATAAACGACAAAAAACACGAAAGAAAGTACAACGGCCAGTAAAATTCTTTTTTGCTGCAAAATGTTATTGGATTGATTCACGCTTGGATCCTTTTGAAGACAATTTTAATGAGATAAAAATCCCCGCCACCACGAGGCACATATAAGAATTTCAAGGGCTTTTGAGCTAAAAAAAACGGCTTGAAGCAAAAATTCGCAGGGCGAAATTTTTTTGAAATTTTAGGATAGTCAAAGCCACCTTTAAAGAGGGGATTGCATTTTAAAATTCTAAAAAATATCCGCACAAAGGCACGGAAGGGATGATTCTTTTCAAGCTGCCACAGCGCGTAATGGGAGCAACTGGGATAATACCGACAAACGGGGGGTTTGAGGGGGCTTAAAACGCTTTGATAAAAACGCAGCGAGGCTAAAAACGCTATTTTAAACATCGTATGTTACTCAAACCCCATTTTAAATTTTTTTCCAATGTCAAGAAGGGGTGAAGCGTGATTTCATTTTTGGCGACGAGGATATATTTTCCCGACTCAAGCCTATTTTCAAATCTAAAAAACAAGGCTCTTAAAAGGCGCTTGGCTCTGTTTCTCGCCACCGCTTTCCCGACCTTCTTACTCGCAACAACCGCCATCTTTTTCTCCGGACCCCGAAGGTAAAAAATAATCATCCCCTGACAATGCCACCTCTTACCCTCTCGATAAACTGTCGCAAATTCTTTGCTTTGCCTGAATTTTGAGAATTCCCTCACACAGCGAGTCTTTTTCTGCCCTTCGCGCGCCTTGCGTTGATGATCTTGCGACCGTTTTTGGTTTTCATACGCATACGAAAGCCGTGTGTGCGTTTTTTGGGAGTTTTATGTGGCTGATAAGTCCTTTTCATCGCTTTAACCTTAAAATAAAATTAAGCGAGTATTTTAATTCAAAATTACTTAAAATTGCTTTTAATATAAGAATAAATTTGCTAGATTTAGTGCTTTAATTTGCCCCAATAAAGGCTTATGAGAGGTCGTGCGGATGAAGGAATTTCACATCAAAGCTTTGAAAAAAAAGGACTTGAACTCCTTGCTCATTTTGCTTAAGGAATTTGCCGATTATGAAAAAAAATGCCTGCAAACCAACAAAAAAAAACTGAACGATTTGTTTTTTAAAAATGATTTTGGCCGGGCCTTCATTTTGAGGGAAAATCAAGAAATCATAGGCTATTTGATGTTTTTTTATACCTTTTCTTCATTTCGGGGTTGCAGGGGGATTTACATTGAGGACATCTACATCAAAAAAAATTTTCGCCGCAAGGGTTATGGGAGGCAGATTTTTAAATTCTTAGCCGAGCTTTGTCAAAAAGAAAACATCCAAAAGCTCACCTGGGTCTGTCTCAACGAAAACACGCTGGGGATAAATTTCTACCAAGGTCTCAATGCTAGGCATATGGACGAGCTTAGAACCTACTGCCTCGAAGGTGAGGATTTGGCCAAAATTTGCAAGCTATGATCCGCTCTTTGTATTATCTCAAGGCTATGGGTTATGATTTCGCCGATAGGGCGCGTTTGGGGCCCCAAAAAATCGATCACTTCAAAGCCCTATACTCTAGCGTTTCTAGCTGCACGCTTTGTAATTTTTACAAATCTAGAAAACACCCCCTCATGGAGAGGGCAGAAAAAAGCGTCAAACTGCTCATCCTAGACACTCACGCGCAAAAAAGCGAAAACGAAAGTGGGCTTTTGCTAAACGGCAGCAAGGGGGAAATTTTGCAAAGATACCTTAAAGATGCCTTAGGACTTGGCCGCGACGAATTTTATCTTTCTTACGTTTTCAAATGCTTTAGCGGCGGAAACCATGACGATTTTTCACTACAATCCTGCCTACCATTTTTTTGGAATGAAATAGAAATCATCCGGCCAAAAATTCTACTTTGCCTCGGTGAATATGCCTTCAGGGCTCTGGGTTTTTCGGATTTTAGCAGCACTCGCGGTGGGATTTTTGCCCACAAAAATTTTTTCATTTTGGCAAGTTTTTCTTTGGAATTTTTGGACAAAAACCCCAGTCAAAAAAAAGAATTCGTTAGCGATTTGATGAAGATAAAAGGATACCTATGAAAAAGACTCTCACCATACTGCTACTAAGCCTAAGCCTTTTGAGCGCGAAAAAACAGGAGCTTTTGGACCTTCAGGTGCCCAGTGAAAGCTATGTGAATTTAAGCGAGGAGAGTTGCAATGAAACCTGCTTGCTTGAGCTTTTGCAATCGGGGCTTTATTTGAGTTTTTTGAGCCAGTTCGTAGAAACGGGCAATCAACTCCTCTCCAACATCCACGCAAAACTCCTCAACTCCATCACTGATTTTGACAAAAATTTGCAAAAAACGAGCTCCGTAAAACTCGCTCTCATCATCCCAGAAAAGACGATCAAAAACTACACAAACACCATCATCAACTCAAGCATAGCCTACCTTTTGAGGCAAAGGGCGCAGATCGGGATCAGGGTCTTTCTCATCGGCACAGAAGATAGCGCCAAAATCAACGAGGCCCTGCAAAAAATCGAAGCACAAAACTACCAATACGTCATCGCCGGCCTCACTACAAAAGGCGTGATTGCCTTGGAAAATTACAGCGGAAAATTAAAAATTTTCATCCCAACCGTCCATAAAAACGACAGCCCAATCCAGCACGAAAATATCCACTTTGGGGGCATCGACTATGACGCGCAAATCGCCACCCTTTTGAAATTTGCCCAAAGTGCGCAGATCGCCGCCTTTGGTGATGGCTCATCCCTCTCAAACGCCCTGAACGCGAAACTCAGCGCCCAAGAACCCAGCGCGAACATCTACTCCCTAGCCGCGGATAAGATCGATTTTGCGAGACTTTTGAGGTCGCAGGGCTCTTTGAATTGGGACTCCATCTTTCTCAACACCCCCCTCATCAAAACAGCCCTTGTGAGCTCTCAGCTTCGCATTTACAATGTCCGCCCGCACATTTTGCTCTCCACGCAAATCAATTACAATCCAGCCCTTTTAAGCCTCACCCAGCCCAATGACAGAAAAAAGCTCCTCATCGCTAATTCCATCGCTAATGGGGATGAAAATTTAAGCTATCTCAACGAAATTTTTTCCCAAAGCCTTGATTACAACTGGGTGGCCTACGCGACAAGCGTTGGAGTGGATTATTTTTACGCGAATTTTTTGAGCAAAAATGAGAGAATTTTTGAAGAAAAGATGGAAAATTCACAAATCATCTACAAGGTCCGCATCATGAAGGCACTCGAGGCCAATTTTGAAGAGCTAAAATAGCGCCTCAAAAAGCCTGCGCAGCTCACCTTCGATCCTTGCTGGTTTTGAGTCTTTCACAAGGGCCAAAACAAAGTCGCCCACAAAAATCCTCTCCGTGTCCTTGTAAATTTCTTGGCGCAAATTCACACTGGCGACCCTTAGCCTTAAAATTTGCGTCCTCACCTCGATCACATCGCCAAGTTTTGCAGGCTTCAAAAAGGAGCAATCGGCCCGGCTCAGCACAAAATGTCCCCGTTTTGAGTCAAAAATATCCGCACCTTTTTGAAAAAATAGCTCGCTCCTTGCACGCTCACAGAATTTCAAATAATTGCTATGATACACCACCCCACCAGCATCCGTATCCTCATAATAAACGCGTATTTTCATGTCTGTACCTTTGTTATTGATATCCTACAAATGTAGCATTGCACTCGGTCTGTTTTAAATTATCAAACTGACCTTTGAAAAATTTAAAAACAATTCACAATTCTTTCATAAAATAATTTTAAATTTAGTTCAAGGTTGCTGATGAATTTACCCAATATCCTAGCGCTTGTGAGGATGATTTTAGCGCCTCTGCTTTTTTTTGTTTTGAGTTTTCATTTTGAAAATGTGCATCAAAGTTGGATCAATTATTTTGCCGCCCTGATTTTTTCTCTGGCGGCGTTAAGCGACTTTTTTGACGGCTTCATCGCGAGGGAATGGCAGCAGACGACAAAACTGGGCGAAATTTTAGACCCCCTTGCGGACAAAATGCTGACCTTGGCCGCATTTTTGGGGCTTTTGATCCTAGCGCGTGCGAACGAATGGGTGATTTACCTCATCCTAGTGCGGGAATTTTTCATCACGGGCTTTAGGGTGGTGATGGCGAGTGAGAATTTAAAGCTCGCCGCCTCCTTTGCGGGCAAGCTCAAAACCGCCTTCCAAATGAGCGCCATCATTTTTTTGATGATGGACTGGGTCCTGGGGGAAATCCTACTCCACATCGCCCTAGTTTTGACCCTTTATTCTGGCTTTGAGTATGTCTATCAATACGCCAAGCACGCGAGGGCTAAGGCCGCATGAAAAGCTTGATTTTTGTGATTTTTATCCTTGTTTTGGGCTTGAAATTTTATTCTGTGGAATTTTTAGCGACCGTTTTGGTGATCTCTTTTTTGATTTTTTTTCACGAGCTTGGGCATTTTTTGGCGGCTAAATCTTTGGGCGTGAGGGTGGAAATTTTCAGCATAGGCTTTGGAAAGGCCCTCCTAGAAAAAGAATTTCAAAACACAAAATACCGCCTCAGTGCCCTGCCGCTAGGGGGTTATGTCAAGCTCAAGGGGCAGGATGACCTGAACCCGGCTCGGGAAATTTTTGAAAAAGACAGCTACTCCATTTTAAGCCCGATGAAAAAAATTTATATCCTCTTTGCGGGGCCCTTTTTCAACCTTTTTCTAGCCTTTTTGCTTTACGTTTTCATCGCGCATTGGGGTCTGGAAAAACCCGCCGCAAAAATCGGCGCAGTGGCGGAAAATTCGGCCGCTTACGAGGCGGGACTGCAAATGGGGGACAAAATCCTCTCAATCGACGGGGTCGCAATTCAAAGCTTTGATGCGATCGCCCCCCTACTCGCACAACGACCCACGAATTTACGCATCCAGCGGGAGGGGCAGGAGCTATCCCTCACCCTCACGCCCAAGCTCGCGCAAGGCTATAATGACTTCGGGCAAATCGTCCCCAAAGCTCAGCTTGGCATCGCTCCGGGCACTGAGAGGGTGGTGGTGTATCATAGGGAATTTGGCGGGCTCAAATACGCGCTTGATGAGAGTTTGAAGGCTTCCACCCTGATCCTTAAGGGGCTTGTCAAGCTCATAGGCGGGGAGATAGAGGCCAAGAATTTGGGCGGGATCATCACGATGGTGGATCTGACCTCAAGGGCGGCCGGGATGAGCCTCGCTCTGCTTTTGTTCATCACGGCTCTCATTTCGATCAATCTTGGAATTTTAAACCTCCTTCCCATACCCATGCTCGATGGTGGGCATATTTTTTTCAATCTTTACGAGATGATCTTTGGGCGAAAAATTCATCCAAAGGCCTTTGAATACCTCAGCTATGGGGGCATGGCTGTGCTTTTGGCGCTCATGATTTTTGCAACCTTTAACGACATCATGAGGGCGATGGGAAAATTTTAAAACTAAAATTAAGCATATTTTTATACAATCACGCCCTCATCCTTGCCTGTGAAAATGGGCTTAATATCCACAAGGAGAACATATGAAACACTACGAGGTTTTATTCATCTTAAAGCCTACGCTGACTGAGGAAGAAGTGAGCGTGAAGGTGGATTTCATCAAAGAAATTCTTACAAAAAATGGCGCACTCATCGAAACCGTCGTGCCGATGGGGACGAGAAAGCTTGCTTATAAAATCAAAAAATACGAGCGTGGGACCTATTTTGTCATTTATTTTAAATCCCCTACGAGCCTCATTGCCGAGCTTGAGAGGGTTATAAGAATCACAGAAGAGGTGATAAGATTTTTGATCGTCAAGTATGAAAGCAAGAAAGAAATCGCCGCTTGGGATAGGCTCAGCCACGGCATCAAGCAGTCAAAAAAAGAAATCAAAGCTCTAGAAACACCAGAAATTCAGTAGGCTAGAAAATGTTTAATAAAGTTGTTTTGGTAGGGAATTTGACCAGAAATATAGAGATGCGTTATGGGCAAAGTGGCACAGCCATAGGCTCATCGGCCATCGCGGTAACCAGACGCTACAACTCAAACGGCGAGAGGCGTGAGGAGACCTGCTTCATCGATCTTACTTTTTACGGCAGGACTGCTGAGGTGGCTAATCAATACCTTTCAAAGGGGAGCAAAATTCTCATCGAGGGGCGCTTGAGATTCGATCAGTGGAGCGATCAAAATGGACAAAATCGCTCCAAGCATAGCGTTCAGGTTGAAAACATGGAAATGCTGGGCAGCAATACGGGGGGAGGGGCGCATCCTGCCCGAGAAAATCAAAGCTATGACCCCTACACCAGCGAGGCTTCGCATTCTAGGACAAAATCAAACCCAAAAAATCAGGAAAAAATCAAAGAAATCGATGTTGATGCCTATGATAATGACAACAGCGATTTACCATTTTAGAAAGGATAAAACATGGCAGAAAAAAGAAAATACTCTCGCAAATATTGCAAATACACCGAAGCAAAGGTTGAATTTATCGACTATAAAGACACAGCGATGTTGAAGTATGCGCTATCTGAGAGGTTTAAAATCATGCCCCGACGTTTGACGGGCACGAGCAAGAAATACCAAGAAATGGTCGAGGTGGCCATCAAGCGCGCCAGACATGTAGCGCTCATCCCCTACATCGTTGATAGAAAAGATGTGGTGGGCAATCCTTTTGAAGGATTGTGATTTTAAATTTAAGGCTTCCAAAAGCTCTCCTTCGCCAGAAGCCTTAAGGTTTTTTGAACAAAAATTTCCTCATTGACGCTTAAATTTTGACGCAGGGCCACGCCCACGCTTACGATTATGACTCCATCTTTTGATAGGTTAGCATCTGGGTTGATTTTTTGCAGTTGATGATTTTTGCATTCTGCAATGGTGTAAAAATAGTCCATCCTCACCTTGTCGTTGGGTCCCGGGTAGGAAAAAGTGATGGAATTTAAGCATTGCTTTCCTTCTTTTTTGGCCAGATAGAGAAAGTATTTGGCGAGATTTTTAGAATTTTGAGCAAGGATTCTAGCCTGCAAATAAGCGTAAGTGTCGCTCAGTATCCTTGCCGCATAACTTGAGCTCGTAAAGCTCGCACTCAGCCAAAGACCCACCATCGTTACCACAAAGATGACGCTTAGCAAAATATAAGCCCTCTTCATCGCAAAATCTTTTCCAGACAATACTCCACCCCCTCATCTTGCGTGCAAATTTTGAGGAAAAAATTTTCCCCCTGTTTTCTAAGGGTAAAGCGCGTGATCCTTTCTGCCATGATGCCGTTTTGCATCAGCGCATCGCTAAAAAAGCGCGGTCTTAGTTCGTATTTTAAAATCCCATCCTCAAGCCTCAAGTCCAATCCAGCCTGCAAGAGTATGAAGATCCCACCGCTCAAATTTGGGGCTAAAATTTTTCCATTTTCAAGGGAGAGGGTTTGAATTTTTCCATCTTTTAGGATGTAGATTTTTTTTTCCTTATCGGCGAACAAATCCCAACGATTTTGCAAAGCGAGCTTGAAATCACTTTTTGGAGAATATAAAGTTCCGTTTTTATCCAAAATCAGCGAGGAATTTCTTAAAAAAAGCTTATGATTTTCCAAGTCAAAGACACTCTCCTCATCCCTCAGGGCGCAATGAAAGCCTTCATTATAAATCCTCACTTGGACGCAATGAGAAAAAAGCTTATCCACGCTCATAAGGGCTATGTTGAGATCGAGCATGGCTTCATTCTGTCTCAGGGCCTTAAAATGCAGGAGGTAAAATTCTCGCAAAATGGGAGCAACCAGCGCAATCAAAATGCTAAAAACCGCCATCGCTATCGTCATTTCAAGCAGGCTAAAGGCCCTTTTCATCGTAAAAATACCCCTCATATCCCTGCCCACTGGCGTCTAATTTTTTAAACTCAAAAAGCCCATCGCTCACGCTTTTTTCATCAAGCCGCACATCTTTTAGCTCGTCAGTTTGCAGGACGATCCCCCTCGCACCAGAATGATAAAAAAGCCTTTTTTCAAGCCCGTAAAGCCTCTCAAAAAGCTCCAAAGTTTCGTAGTTTTTGTAAATTTGTCGGTAAAAAACGGAGGCGCTAGAAAACACAAAGGACAGGATAACGATGGCAAAAACAAGCTCAAGCAAAGAAAAGGCGGCTTTCATTGCGAGCTGACGCGCACCGCCTCAATGAATGCCGCACGCACAGCCCTATCCTCCAAGGCCTTCACGCCCCTTATCGTAACCCCAGCAGGCGAGCAGATATTTTCCTTGATGAGCGCGGGATGCTCGTGATTTAAAAGCGCGCTAAAGCTTTGAAAAAGCCCCCGCACAAGCTCGGCACTCAAATTTTTTTGCAGCCCCCCATAAACGCCCCCATTCGACAAAGCCTCAGCCACCAAGGCTAAAAACGCAGGCGCGCAGCCACTCAAAGCCATCGCGCTCGCCATGTCCCTCTCATCGCCCAGCTCATAAACGCTTCCAAAACTTCGCACAAGGCGTAAAATTTCGTCCTTGAATTTGGAATTTAAAAAAACGCAAGGGGTCGTTGAGGCCCTATATTTGGCGGCGATATTGGGCATGATCCGCACGACATTCTGCGCCTTGATGCAAGAAAGCGCCGCAAAATCTACTTGCGCCAAAACAGAAAGCACAACCCTCGCCCTGCCCCTTAAAATCTCAGCCACGCTCTTTAGGGCGTAGGGCTTGAAGGCCAAAATAACATCCCTGCCCTCAAGCTCAAATTCCTCATAAAGTAGGGTTTCAAAGCCCGAAGAAGAGAGCTTTTGGAGCTTTTGCGGATCGCGTCCAACGATGAAAACTTTATAATCCTCTCGCAAACCACAGGCGAGGGCCTGAGCCATGGAGCCATTGGCTAGAATGTAAATTTCGGGCTTCATTTTTTGATGTAGTTGGCAATTTTTTCGCCTTGGAAAAAATCGGGATAATTTGCGGTGTCCAAAATCACCTGCACCATGGAATTATTGTCCAAATTGATCACCACAGGCGCTAGAAAATTCACAGTGGACTCCTCGATGGTTTTTGCGATCGCCACGATGTTAAACACGCGCATATCGGACTCTGGAGTCAGAGCCAAAAGCTCCTGATAGTAGGTGGGAATGTCAAATTCGTAATCGGGTCTGATGAGGTAGGGGTTGATCAGAATGAAAGAAAAATCTTGACCATCCAAGCTTTTAAGCCTCACAAACAATTCATCAATGGTTGAAAATTCCATGCTTCTCGTTTCCTCAAAGCCTAAAATAGGGCACTTAACTGCCAACTTTATTTTATCCGACATGCTTTCTCCTTCAATTTATGATTTCAGCACAAATAAGCAATAATAGTTCCAACTTTATCATCTCCCCAAACAATGGGGTCGGATCGGGCTAAATTCCACCGCGCAATGCCCCCGCTTCACCCCAACATCCAAGCTAAATTTATTTGCGGCCCAGCTTTTGGATTGGATTATCCAAAGCATAATTATTTTTGATTACAATTGCCAGATTTTTATTATAAGGTTTGGATTCAATGAAAAATAATGCCCTGTTTTGCTTTTTAGTCTTGGTTTTTTTTCTGGGTTGCAGCGTCAAACGCTCCGAAGAGCTCTACAATCTCAGCGCCCCACAATGGTATGCTCAAATCATCAAGGACCTACAGGATAAGGATCTAGAAAAGGCCGACAATCACTACAGCGGGATGTCCAGCGAGCACATCAACGACCCCCTGCTTGAGACCATCCTCCTCATCCTCGCCCAAGCGCACATGGACGAGGAGGAATACAAGCTGGCCGAATTTTACCTCGATGAGTATGGGAAGAAATTTGGAAACTCCAAAAATATCGACTTCATCCACTATCTCAAGATCAAGGCCAAATTTGAAGCCTTCGCCGTGCCCAATCGCAACCAAGCCCTGATGCTACAAAGTCAAAAAGAAATCGATGGCTTCCTCAAAGAATACCCCCAAACGCAATACGAGCCCCTCGTGCAAACGATGCTTACCAAATTCAACCTCGCGATTTTCCACCTTGATAGCACCATAGCCGACCTATACCAAAGAACGGGCCGAGTCGAAAGCTATAAAATTTATCAGGACAAATTGCGCCAATCCGAATTTTTTGAAAAAAGCATCATCAAGCCCGAACTTCCGTGGTATAGAAGCATATTTGAAGAATTTTAAGGACTGAAAATGCACATCGAAGAAATCTTATGCCAATCGAGCACTCTGCCCGTTTTGGTCGAGGATGAGCTGTTTTTATACCCCTTCATGATAACGCCCATCTTCATCTCAGACGCCCTAAATACCAAGGCTTTAGAGCTTGCCATCAAAAACGAAAGCCTCATTTTTGTCGCCCCATCCAAGTATGAGGGCGGCAGGAGTTTTGATGAAATTTACGACTGCGGCGTGGTGGGGACAATAATGCGCAAAGTGCCATTGCCCGATGGACGCGTTAAAATTCTCTTTCAGGGCTATGCTAAGGGCAGGATCACAGGGCGCATAGCCGACAAGCCCCTAGAAGCCAAAATCACGCTCATCCAAGAAGAAATTTTGGAGGAAAAAAAGAGGGAGGCTCTGCTGAGCGTCCTCAAGGAAAAGGTGCGCATCCTCGCTAACAGCAGTCATTATTTCTCGCCCGACTTACTAAGGACCATCGAGGAGGGTATGGATGCGGCTAGAATTTGCGATCTGATCCTCAACAGCATACGCATCAAAAGGCAGCTTGCCTATGAATTTTTCATCCTCAGCGATTTGGAGGCCAAGCTTTTAAAGCTCATCGACTTCATCGCGGCAGAAATTGAGGTCAGCGATATGCAAAAAGAAATCAAAAATCGCGTCCACTCACGCATCGACAGGGCTAATAAAGAATACTTCCTCAAAGAACAGCTGCGCCAAATTCAAAAAGAACTCGGCTCTGATACCCAAAAAGATGGCGAGGTGAGTGAGTATCACAAAAAACTAGAAGAAAAAAGGCCCTTCATGTGGGAGGATGCCTACAAGGAAATCAAAAAGCAAATAGAAAAATTCGACCGCCTCCATCAGGACAACTCAGAAGGCTCACTCATACAAACCTACATCGAAACAGCCCTTGAAGTGCCCTTTGAAAAAATTTCTAAGAAAAAACTCAGCATCAAAGAGGTCAGCAAGCAGCTCAACAAGGACCACTACGCCCTCGAAAAGCCCAAAGAGCGCATTGAGGAGTATTTTGCCGTGCGGGAGCTTTTGCAGCGCAGGGCCATCGCCAACAAGGACGGCGCGAAGGTAATTTTGTGCCTTTATGGCCCCCCTGGCGTGGGCAAGACCTCCTTGGCAAATTCGGTAGCGAAAGCCCTAAAAAGAGGACTTGTGCGCATAGCCTTAGGGGGGCTTGAGGATGTGAGTGAGCTTCGTGGGCATCGGCGCACCTACATCGGCGCCATGCCGGGGCGCATCGTGCAGGGACTCATCGAGTCATCGCAAATGAACCCCATCATCGTCCTTGATGAGATAGATAAGTTGGGGCGTAATTTTCGCGGGGACCCCTCGGCGGTGCTTTTGGAGATTTTGGACCCTGAGCAAAATTCTAAATTCAGGGATCACTATCTTAATTTCAATCTCGATCTGAGTAAGGCCATCTTCATCGCTACGGCTAATGACATCAGCAATATCCCCCCAGCCCTGAGGGATAGGATGGAATTTATAGAGCTCAGTTCCTACACGCCCAGCGAGAAATTTCACATCGCAAAAAGCTATCTCATCCCCGATGAGCTGGGCAAACACGGACTGATGAGGGGCGAGATGAGCGTGAGTAAGGAGGCCATCGAGCTTTTAATCAGCGACTACACGAGGGAGTCCGGGGTGCGAAATTTACGCCGCCAAATCGCCCAGCTTTGCCGCAAAAGTGCCAAAAAACTCCTCCTCGAAGGGGGCGGAAAAGTGAGCATCAGCGGCAGGAATTTGCACGAATTTTTAGACAAAAAGGTCTATGAAATCCAAAAGCAGAACGGGGAGGATAAGATCGGGCAGGTCAATGGACTGGCTTGGACGGCCGTGGGGGGGGATGTTTTGAAGGTGGAGGCCATCAAAATCAAAGGCAAGGGTGAGCTCACCCTCACGGGCTCCTTGGGTGATGTGATGAAGGAGTCGGCTAAGATCGCTTTGAGTGTGATTAAGGTTTTGATCGACAGGGGCAGCGTTAAAATCCCTAAAAAAAGCATCCATAACAGCAAAGAAAATATTTACGAGCAATACAATCTTCACATCCATGTCCCAGACGGCGCCACGCCTAAGGATGGCCCCAGTGCTGGCATCACGATGGCTACGGCTATCGCTTCGATTTTTAGCGAGAAAAGGGTGAGGGGCTCTGTGGCGATGACGGGGGAGCTTGATTTGAGTGGTAGAATTTTACCCATCGGCGGCCTGAAAGAAAAGCTCATCGCGGCGTATAAGGCAGAAATCAAAACCGCTCTCATCCCGCAAAAAAACTACGACAGGGACCTAAAGGATATCCCACAAGAAGTTAAAGACAACATGCAAATCATCGCCGTGAGGGACTTTGAGGAGGTTCTGGGGCTTAGTTTGATTTAGTTTTTGTCCTTAAATTTCATCGCGATCTTCGCCTGAAGCTTGAGCCAGTCTTTTTGAAGCATTATGGGGAAACCCCCATAAACACGCCCCCCTTCTAAATTTTTACTCACCCCGCCCCTAGCGGCTATCGTGCTAAAATCGCCTATTTTAAGATGCCCGCTTGTGGCACTTTGTCCGCCCATGATGACATTGCGCCCAAGCTGCGTCGAGCCCGAAAGCCCCGTTTGCGCGATGATGATGCAGTTTTGACCGACCTGGCAATTGTGGCCGATTTGGACAAGATTATCCACCTTAGTCCCCGCCTTGATGATGGTGCTATCAAACACCGCCCTATCAATGCTCGTGCAAGCGCCAATCTCCACAAAATCCTCCAAAATCACATTGCCATTATGATAAATTTTATGGTGTTCGCCGTTTTTATTGTGCGCGTAACCAAAGCCATCGCTACCGATGACGCAGTTTGCAAGCAGGTGGCATTTTTTACCGATGATGCTGTCATTGTAAATGACCACATTGGGATGAATGACGCTCTCATCCCCTATGCTGACATTATCGCCCACGAAGGCCCCCGCCATAATGATGACATTTTCGCCGATGTGGATGTTGTTACCCAGATACACATTGGGCATAATTTTCGCGCTTTTGGCGATATTTTGCACCCTGACCTCACTGAAGAGCGGCTTGGCAAAAAGCTTACTCACAAAAGCAAAGCTAAGATGAGGATTGGGACTGATGAGCGCCTTTGTATCCTTAGGCACTAGGCTTTCATATTCCTTACCCACCAAAATCGCCGCTGCGCCAGTATTGGCGATGTCCTTGGCGTTTTTCTCCCCATCGCAATAACTAAGCTCTGTAAAATTTGCCCTCAGGAGAGAATTTAAAGCCGTGATTTTTACATCCTCTCCTTTGTATTCCAAGCCCAAAAATTCGGCTATTTCGCTTAATTTCATTGAACCTCCATCAGTATAGAACCACTACGAACGACATTTTTAGGATGGTATTTTTTGATCGTCTTCAAAAAGCTATCAATGCGCCCCGCATCATCAGCGACCAGTAAAAACAAAAAATTCTCATTGCTGTTTGCGATCACGCCATTATAGGCCTTCAAAACCGCATCCAGCCCGCTCAAATTCTCCCCGAGCGGGATCTTAACCAGGGCCATTTCTTTTTCGATAAATTCCCCACTTTCTATCACCTTGTAGGTAGGGATGAGCTTGTGTAGCTGCTTGATGATTTGCTCAAAAATCCTCTCATCGCCCGATGTTACGATATTGATGCGTGAAAATTCCCCATCCTGCAGGGGCGCGACCGTGAGACTGTCGATATTATACCCCCTCCCCGAAAAGAGCCCCACAATGCGCGACAAAACCCCGTGCTCATTCAAAACTATCACCGATAAAATTCTTCTCATTTTTTCGCCTTTGGTAGAATCATATTGTAAATCGCAGCCCCCGCTGGCACCATAGGCAAGACATCCTCAAACCTATCCACCATCACATTCAAAAGACTGGTTTTTTTCAGTTTCAGGGCTTTTTTAAGGGCGCTTTGGAATTCCTTTTTTGTGCGGACATTAAAACCCACGCAGCCAAAGCCTTCCGCGATTTTCACAAAATCAGCCTGCAAGCTCAAATCCGTCTCAGAAAAATTCTCCTCATAAAACATACTCTGCCACTGACGTACCATGCCCAAAAAGGCGTTATTGATGATGATGTTGATGGTTGTGATGCCATATTCATGGGCGGTCATGAGCTCTTGGATGTTCATCAAAACAGAACCATCACCGACAAAATTTATCACCGCCTCCTCCTCGCCCACGGCAAGTTTCGCCCCAAGCGCGGCGGGTAAGGAATAACCCATGGCCCCCTGCCCCCCGCTTGTCGCAAACTGCCTCGGGTAATGAAAGGGAAAAAACTGCGCCACCCACATTTGATGCTGCCCCACATCAGCGATGATCCTAGCCTTTGGGGCCATCCTCGCGCACTCCTCCACCACCCACTGGGGCTTTAGCACCTCATCGCTGTCCTCGTAATCTAGAGGATAGAGTCTTTCGTAGCGGTTTAAATTTTCTATCCATTCCTTGCTTTGCGGGATGAATTTTTCTTTTTTAAGCTCGCTTAAAAGCTCCTTAATCACCTCCTTAATGTCCCCCACCACGGGAAAATGCGCGTTGATAATCTTAGAAATAGAGCTCGGATCGATGTCAATATGCACAATCTGCGCCCTCTTGGCAAATTCGCTAGTCTTGCCCGTGATCCTATCATCAAACCTAGCCCCCACAGCGATGAGCAAATCGCACTCACTCATCGCCATATTTGCCCTGTAGCTACCATGCATCCCTGCCATTTTGAGATTGAGCGAGTCCTTGCTGTCTAAAATTCCCAGGGCCATCAGGGTCTGCACAGCAGGAATTTGCGTCAAATTCACAAGCTCACGCAAGGGTCCGGCCGCCTCTGAGGCGATGCAGCCCCCACCCAGATAAAAAAGCGGCCGTTTCGCCCCTCTCAAAAGTGCGGCGAGCTTTTTGATCTGCTTGGCATTGCCCTTGTAGGTGGGCTTGTAGGTCCTCATCGCGATGCTAGCAGGATAGTCAAAGTCCCACACAGCCGCACTCACATCCTTGGGCACATCGATGTGCACAGGCCCCTTCCTGCCCGAATTCGCAAGGTAAAAGGCCTCCTTCAAAACGCGCGGCAGCTCCTCGATGCGCGTGATCAGGTAATTGTGCTTGACGCAGGGGCGTGAAATCCCCACCGCATCGATCTCCTGAAAGGCGTCCGTGCCGATGAGAGGATTGGCCACCTGGCCTGAGATCAAAACCACAGGCACAGAATCGCTATAGGCCGTGGCAAGACCCGTGATGGTATTGGTAAAGCCAGGGCCACTGGTAACCACAGCCACGCCGACCTTCCCGCTCATCCTCGCATAGCCATCAGCCGCATGCAGGGCGGCCTGCTCGTGGCGGACTAGGATGTGCTTGAAAAATTTTTGCTTGTAAATCGCATCGTAAATGTTTAAGGCTGCCCCGCCCGGATAGCCGAAAACAAATTCCACCCCCTCCCTTCTCAAAGCCTCACAAATCATAGCCGAACCACTAATTTTTCCCATCGCTAACCTCCAAATTCTCTCGCCTCAAAACGAGGCTTATCTACAAAAAAGGAATTCTCCTTGCGGAAAATGATCTCAGTCGTACCTATGGGGCCATTTCTGTTTTTGCCCACTATTATTTCAGCCTGCTCCTGCACGGGGCTGCTTTGGAAAATCCTCTGATACTCCCTTCCTTCTGCCCTAGCCCTATTTTCCCTTTCTCTTTCCTCCTGCTCCCTATACACCTCATCCCGATAGACGAATAAAATCGTATCCGCATCCTGCTCGATGGCGCCACTCTCGCGCAAATCACTCAGCATCGGGCGTTTGTTGGAGCGGCTCTCTAGGGAGCGATTGAGCTGAGATAGGGCGATGATGGGCATGTCAAGCTCGCGGGCCAGGAGCTTGAGCCCCCTTGAAATTTCACTCACCTGCAAGTGCCTGTCCTTGAAGGCCGCGTTTCCCATCATAAGCCCGATGTAGTCGATCACGCACAGGCTGATGCTAGGCTCCTGCGCCTTGAGCCTTCGCAAAATAGCCCTCACATCGCTAATGCTCGCATAGCCGCTATCGTAAATGAAAAATTTAGTCTTGGCATAATCATTACAAGCATCGCCCATGCGCGTCCATTCGCTATCGTTAAGGTCGGCGGTGAGAATTTTCTGCAAGGGGATGGCCGTCCTTGCTGCGAGCATCCTTTGTAGAATTTGCGTTGCGGGCATCTCAAGCGAAAACATCGCCACGCCCCTATTTTGCCTCAAAACCCTATCGATAAAATTCAAACACAGGGTCGTTTTCCCCATGCCCGGACGCGCCGCGATGATGATGAGCTCCCCATTTTTAAAGCCCTTCGTCATCTCATCCAGCTCATCAAAACCCGTCTCAAGCCCTATAACGCTAGCATTCCCTTGGGCTTTCTGCCTTTCAAATTCCTCCAAAAGCTCACCGATCACCACATCCACTTCCTTAATATCACTGACATTGATGCGATGCGTGAGGCTGAAAATTTCCTTACCAAGCTCATCGCTGATTTCACTCACGGGGCGATTTTCATTGATGCGACTGGGTAAAAGTGCGGCGAAATTCAAAAGCTGCCTGCGGATAGACCTCTCTCTAAGCTCGTGTGTGTAGGCACTCAGGTCGATGACTGAGGGCGTGGCGATGATTTCGTTAAGAATTTGCTCATCGAGCTTTTTGTGCTTTTTGATGAAGCTAAGACTGAGCGGCTGGCCTGCATTCACGCAAAGCACCATAGCCCTAAAGACATCCTGATGCGCCTTAAGGCTAAAATCCCTAGCCTCAACATCTCCCGCTATGCTGCCATAAGCCTCCTCACTCATAAGACAAGAGCTCAAAATCGCTCGTTCCAAATCCAAATCAAAATGTTCATTATGCTGCATTGTTAAAAATTTCAACCCAAAAATTCCACAATCTTCACCGCGTCATTGAGCCCCGTAACGATGCTCGCGCCGTTTTTGGTCGCTATATCACCGGCCACAAAAATCCCCTTGACATTGCTCTGCTTATTCTCATCCATTAAAGGCACGCCCTTATCATCCACCGCCACGCCGCATTTTTGCAAAAAATCAAGCGGCGTCGACCCCCCGATGGCATAAATGAGCCTGTCATAGAGCTCGCTCGCGCCGTCATTAAAGCGCACCTTTGCCTTGCCGCCCTCATCCTCCACAGCCTCGATATCCACGCCAAGCCTCAGCCTCACCCTGCCCAACTGCCCCGCCTCGGTGAGGTCCTTGAGGTTGATGTCGTTGAGCCTTGTGAATTCCTTCCTGCGGTAGCAAAGGCTCACTTCATTGCCGCTGGCCAAATCCACCGCATACTCCGCGGCCGAATTGCCCCCGCCCACGACCAAAATTTTCTCCCCGCCTTGGACGGAATTTGCGTTGAAATTTATGATTTTGTTGAGGCTTGATGGGAGTTTGTAGTCGGGCTTGTTGGGCTTGCCCATCCTGCCGATGGCGATGATGATATTTTCGCACGCATAAACCCCCCCGCCAGTGCTGACATGAAAGAGGCCATTTTCCTTTTTCACGCTCTCCACCTCGCTGCCAAACACGGGCTCGATTTTGTGCTCTTTTAGGGCGTTTTGTAGGGTTTCTATCGTGCTTTCCTTCGTGCCGTCCTCAAAGGGTATGTGCCCGTAATTTGTCCCCTCGCAGCCCTTGTAGGCCTTATCGACCCTCTTGCCGTCCTTGTAAAACTGCAGCAGGGTCTGGCAAATGGCGCCTGACTTTTCCAAAAGTAAGACTTCCTTGTTTTTCAGCCTCGCCTCCACCGCACACCCTATGCCAGTAGGCCCCGCACCGATGACAATCAAATCAACCTTTTTCATCTTCCACCTTTCCGTTTGATTTCTCGTAAATTTTTGTCAATTCAAAATAAAATCAAGCTTAAATCACAAAAATTCCACCAGCTCATCCAAAGTGAATCGCGCCTTATCCGGCACCCCCTCATCCGCAGCAAAGCCCAAAGCCACGATGAGCGTGGCCTGAGCCTTGTCGGTGTCTAGCTTCAAATATTCATTGAGCTTATCCCTGTCAAAGCCTCCAATGGTGCAGCTTGCAATGCCTAGCGAATTCGCCCCGTATAAAATGCTAGCCAGCGCGATATGCGCCTGCTCTCTAGAATAGGCCAACTTCGCCTTCTTATCCATGGAGCTTAAAAAGGGCTTGTAAAGCCGGACCCGCTTTTGGAATTCGACCTCGCTCATCTTTCTTTGACGCAGTTTGTCCTCGAAATAGTCCTCAAAATCAAGCCTTGAAACGATGATGATCAAAGCCGCCGCGCTTTTGAGGTGGGCTTGATGGTTGGCGATGAGGCTGATTTGACTTTTTTGAATTTTATCCTGCACGACTAGGAATTTCCACGGCTCAAGCCCCAAAGAGCTGGGGCTAAATCGTGCGACCTCCAAAATTTTACGCAAATCCTGCGCCTCGATGTCCTTATCCTTAAAATTCCTGCAAGAATACCTCGTACTAAAAATTTTCATAAAAACTCCACCACTTCTTCAAATTTCAAGCGCTGCTTGGGGTATTTTGGCTCATTAGCCTTGTATCCCAAACTCAAAATCACCGCCGTTTCAAAGGGCTCCTCAAGTCCCAAAAAGGCATCCACTCCCTCCTTTTCAAAGCCGCCTATCATGCACGAGTCCACCCCCACGCTCATCGCCGCTAGGGACATTTGCATCAGGGCCAGATAGCACTGAAGCTGGGCGTAGTGGTAGAGCTCCTGGGGGGACATCGGGTCGGTTTTGTGCGTGTAAGTGGCCAAAACCTCGCGGAATTTTTCCTCACTTCTGCCGCTAAAGCGCCTGATTTGCCTTTGCGCAAAATCGTCCTTGCTTTGCAAATCCTTGCGCGCTAGAATGATGACATTATGGCTTGCTGAGGCAACATTTTTTTGATGAAAGCAGAGTTTTGATAGCTCCTCGCCCCTGTCCTTTAGCACGACAAATTTCCACGGCTCAAAGCCATGAGAGCTCGGGCTTAAAATTCCACACTCCAAGATGAAGCGCAGTTTTTCCTCGCTGATTTTTTCCTCGGTAAAAAGCTTGCAAGCATAACGCTTGTTCAAAAGTTCTTTAAAGTTCATTTCATGCTCCAAAAAATTTATCGTTGACAAATATAAGAATTTAAAAAAAAATAATATCGACAACAAATAAATGCATTTGAATGTTTGGAGAGGGTAAAACTTAAATAAGTAGCATAAAAAATCAGCAGAAAGCTCTGCTGACTGAGGTGGCAGGGGGGATCACATCATCCCGCCCATGCCGCCCATCCCTCCCATGCCGCTCATGTCTGGCATGGCAGGTTTTTCCTCTTTGATTTCGCTGATGGTCGCTTCAGTGGTTAGGAGCATGGAGGCTACGGAAACAGCGTTAAGCAGGGCGATCCTCTCCACCTTCACAGGATCGATAATGCCCGACTTAAACATATCCACATATTCGCCTTTTGCCGCGTCAAAGCCAGAATTCTCATCACTACAATTTTCCACACTATTGACAACTACACCAGCGTCAAAGCCCGCATTTTCAGCAATTTGCCTCAAAGGCGCCCTCAAAGCCCTCTCCACAATGGCCGCTCCGATGGCCTCATCGCCTTGCAAATTCAGCTTAACCTTAGACTTCGCTTTGATTAAAGCCGCACCGCCGCCGATGACTATGCCCTCTTCAACCGCCGCTTTTGTCGCACTCAGCGCATCATCAACGCGGTCCTTTTTCTCTTTCATTTCTGTTTCGGTCGCTGCGCCCACCTTGATGAGAGCCACGCCCCCGCTAAGTTTGGCCAGTCTTTCTTGGAGCTTTTCTCTATCGTAATCGCTTGTCGTTTCAGCAATCTGCGCTTTGATTTGATTGATTCTTGCGTCGATGTTTGCCTTTTCTCCCGCGCCGTTGACGATGGTTGTGTTGTCCTTGTCAATGATGACGCTAGAAGCCTGTCCCAAATCCTCTAAAGTCGCACTTTCAAGCGTCCTGCCCAGCTCCTCAGCTATCACCTCACCGCCCGTCAAAATCGCAATATCCTCAAGCATGGCCTTGCGTCTGTCGCCAAAGCCCGGAGCCTTGACCGCAGAAATGTTCAAAACGCCTCTCAGTTTATTGACCACTAAGGTTGCCAAGGCCTCGCCTTCAATGTCTTCGGCGATGATCAAAAGCGGTTTGCCCGTTTTTTGAATTTGCTCCAAAACGGGAAGCAAATCTTTTAAATTTGTGATTTTTTTATCAAAAAGCAAAATGTAAGGATTGGAAAGCTCGGCGGTCATTTTGTCCGCATTGGTGATAAAATAAGGGCTCAAATAGCCTCTGTCAAACTGCATACCCTCAACGACATTGAGCTCGTCGTTGATGGATTTTGCCTCCTCCACGGTGATCACGCCATCTTTTCCCACTTTTTCCATCGCATCAGCGATTAGGGCGCCAATTTTTTCATCAGAATTTGCCGAAATGGTCGCCACCTGAGCGATTTCTTTTTTATCCTTAACCTCTCTTGAAAGCTTCTTAAGCTCATCCACAATAGCCTCGCAAGCCTTATCCATGCCCCTTTTCACCTCGATGGGATTAGCCCCCGCTGTGATATTTCTCAAGCCCTCTTTGAAAATAGCATGCGCAAGCACGGTCGCTGTAGTCGTGCCATCGCCCGCTTGATCGGCTGTCTTGCTCGCCACTTCTCTCACCAAGGCCGCACCCATATTTTCTAAGCCATCTTTAAGCTCGATTTCTTTCGCCACACTCACGCCATCCTTAGTGATGCTAGGCGCTCCAAAGCTTTTTTGGATGAGGACATTCCTGCCTCTTGGTCCCATTGTAACCTTAACGGCGTCGTTCAATTTTTTAACGCCCTCATAAAGCTTATTTCTCGCCTCATCTGAAAAAATTATTTCCTTTGCCATTTTTTACTCCTTATTTTAAAATTCCTAAAATGTCATCAAGATTCAAGACCAAATACTCGCCACCATCGAGCTTGATTTCCGTGCCGCCGTATTTGGCAAAAACGATTTTGTCGCCAGTGGAAAGCTCACTCAACTCCTTACTCACCGCTATAACTTCGCCCATCAAAGGCTTTTCTTTAGCATTATCGGGTATGATGATGCCTGAGGCTGTCGTTTTGGTCTCTTCCACCCGTTTGACTAAAACGCGTTTTCCTAAAGGTTGAAAATTCATTTTGTTATCCTTTCATTACATAGATTTGTTAGCACTCTTTTAAAATTTGAGTGTTAAAATATTACTACAAAAAATAAATGGTGTCAATAGTTTAAGTAAAAATATTTATAAATCTTTAGCTAATAAGACTAAAGTTATTTTATAAAATAATCATAAAGGATAAGCAATGAAAAAAATCATTTACGCCTTTTTAGCCTTAATTTTAGTGCTCTTCTTTGCCATTTATGGCTTACTTTTTACCAGTCTTGGTAATGCTGCCATTGTCAATATCGCTCAAAATAAAGTCAAGCAAGATTTTGGACTGGATTTAAACATCACGCGCCTTTCCCTGCGCCCTTCTTCTTTGGATTTGCAAGCCATCCTCAACAACGCTCTAGAGCTTGAACTCGACGGAAATTTGAGCCTCTTCGGCTTAGGATTTGATCTTGAATACAAATTGGAAGCCAACAAAAATCACACACAAAATGCAGGTTTGAATCTCAAAGATCTTCATTTTGCGGGAAAAATTCAAGGCTCTATCAATGATTTTATCGCAAATGGCAAGGGTCTTTTGTTTGACTCTAATATCATTTTGGATAGTAGAATTTACAAGCTTAGGCCACTTGATCTTCAACTTGATGCCCAAAAGCTAAACCTAGAAAAAATTTTAATTTTTCTCCATCAAGATCCCTATTTTAAAGGGCAAATTGATCTTGTGGCAAAAATTTCAAACAAAGATTTAAAACCTGATGGTAACGCTATAATAAAACTTGACATCAATGATATAAATCATGCGCAAATTCAAAAAAAATTTAAAGTCAATTTGCCAAAAAATTCTGATTTAAATTCCAAAATTTTAGCCACTATAAAGGATAACCGCATCTTCATTACGAGCCAAACGCAAAATTCATACCTCAATCTAACCAGTCAAAAAACTTTATACGATTTGACTCAAGATTCACTCCAAACTGATTTTAATCTCAAAATCCTCGACTTGAGCCAGCTCGAAAGTCTCACCCAAACAAAATTGAATGGCGCTTTGGATTTGAGCGGGGATTTGCTTTTCGCGCGAAGTGTCTTGCGCGATTTGGATGCAAAAATCAGCGGTTTGGGTGGGGAGGCTAGCATCAGGGTCAAAGAGGGGAAATTGCACCTCCTGCTCGATGCGGTGAGGCTTGAAAAAATCCTAGCCCTAGCAGGATACGGGTCTTTGGCGAGCGGAAATTTGCATGTGAATTTGAGGAGCGAGGCTTTGGATCTTAAAAATTTCAACGCAGAAGCAAAAATCGACAACGCAGCGATCGATCCTCAAGAAATCAAAAAAATCACCCACTTGAGCTTTCCAAACGCATCCCTAAGCCTCCAAGCACAAGCGGATTCAAACAACGGCAAAATCAGCTACAACGCGCTTTTAAATTCCACCCTGCTTGAAGTCAAAAAACTGAGCGGAAGCTATGACTCAAACAACGCAGAACTAAAACTAGTCGCCATGGTCAGCATCGATGATTTGTCGCAATTTAGCACTCTGGCCGGACAAAGGCTCCAGGGCAGCATGCTTTTAAATTCCAAGATCCACCTGATAGGCTCGCAAATCCAAAATCTCGACATTGATGCGAATTTGGCCGAGGGTAAAATCACGGCCCGTTCTGGAGGCAAAGATCTTGATGTGAGTGTGGAAAATTTAGACATCCAAAAGGCTTTGCTCATCGCGGGTTTGCCCCAGTATGCGGGTGGGGTTTTAAACGGCAAGGCTAAGCTTTCAAATCTTGATTTAAAAAAGCTCAGCGGCGATGTGAATTTGAATGCCAAGGGGGTTCTCAACGCCTCGGCTCTTAGCCAAATTTTGGATAAAAAATTCCCAGAAAACGCGCATTTTGATCTGAAAGCGAAGGCTTTTTTGAAAGATTCCGTGGCCGATTTTGACGCCTCGCTTCACTCCACCTTAGGCAATCTCAAAAGCCTAAAAGGCAATTTTGATCTCAATCAACGCACTTTAAGTTCCAACTTCACCCTAGCCCTGAATGATTTCTCCAAGCTTGGTTTTTTGGTGGAGAGAAAACTAAGCGGAAAGGCCGATTTTGAGGGGATGCTTTCGTTCGATAAAAAGCCAAAGGCCCTCATCACAAGCGAGAATTTATTCGAAGGCAAGCTCAGGGCGAGCCTTGAAAATGACGCCCTGAAAGCCTCGCTTAAGGGCGTTGATCTTTTCAGCCTAGCTAGGGGCGTGGATGTTATCGACCTTTATGAGGGCAGGGCCGATGCGGACATCAATTACAATCTTTTAAGCCAAAGCGGCACGGCGGGGCTTAATATGAGCGAGGGGAAACTCAAGCAAAACCCCATCACAAACGCCATCAAGCTCCTCACCTTCAAGGATATTACCGATAATGTTTTTCATAGCGCAAAGGCGCAGGCGACGATGCGCAAGGAGCTTGTTGATTTCTCCCTAAACATGCAGGCGCAAAATGCCCATATCAGCATCCATCAGGCTAGGATCAACACCGACAATCAGCACATCAAAATCCCCTTTGAAGCCCAGTTCAATCAGGCAAATTTCAAGGGCATCATCGAAGGCACGAGCGAGGATCCTAAGGTCAAACTCAGCACCGAGAGCGTCAAAAATACCCTCAAAAACATACTCAACGATACGGTCAAAAAGCCCACAGAGGATGGAAAACTTGACAAACTTTTGGATAAAATTTTCTAAGGCGTTTTGATGTTTAACGGCTTGATTAAAGAAATCGCTGGGGTGAGGTCCTACCAAAACAACATCTTAAGCCTCAAGGCCCTCCACAGGCCAGAGCTTGGGGCCAGTGTGGCGGTCAATGGTGCTTGCCTGAGCGTCATAAAAACGCATCGCGAGGGCTTTGATGTGGAGCTCTCAAAGGAAACGCGCGGCCTCATCGCGGTGGAAAATTTAAAGGACAGGGTGCACATTGAGCCCGCTTTGTGCTATGGCGATAGGGTGGATGGACATTTGATGCAGGGGCACATTGACGGAGTGGGGGTGCTTGAGGGCATTAAAAAAAACGAAAACGGCATGGATTTTTTCATCAACCTGCCGCCGCATTTGATGGAATTCATGGCGCCAAAGGGCAGCATAGGCATCGATGGGGTTAGCCTCACCATCAATGAAATTTTAGCCACCGGAGTGCGACTCACTCTCATCCCCATCACCTTCAACCAAACGCTTTTTAAAGACTATCAGATCGGCAGGAGGCTCAATGTGGAAAGCGATTTACTCGCGCGCTACTTGGCAGCAAAATTCAAACCCAAAGGACCTTCATGGCAGGAAGTGGACAAAATTTCTTATCTGTATTGAACGATGAAAAAATAGGCATTTTTTGCGCCTACGATAGGGACTATGGTCCTTTTAGGGGGGAAATTTTTGAAGGGAATTTGTTTGAAAATTTAGGCTTGGGTGGGATTAAAAAATGCGTTTTTATGAATCAAATCCACTCCCGCATCGTTACGATCGATGCGGGTAAAAATTCAAGCTGCGATGGCCTCATAACGCGGCAAAAAGGAACGGCGCTTTGCGTTTTGAGTGCGGACTGCTTGCCCCTGCTTTTGTGGCACAAGGATGGACTTGTGGCGGCCTTGCACTCGGGGAGGCAGGGCTGCTTTGAAAACATCCTAGCCGCCTGCGCTGCAGAGGTGGAAAAATTTTACCCCGAGCTTAAAATGGCGAACTTTAAGCTCTTCATCATGCCCGCAATCTGTCAAAGGCACTACGAGCTTGGGGGGGAAATTTTGGAGCATGCTGGGGCGCATTTTGGGGAATTCGTGCGCGAGAACCGGCTGGATTTGAAGGCGCTTGTGAAAAAACAGGCGCAAAATTTGGGAATGGAGGATATTGTGGATTTGGAGCTTTGCACCTTTGAGGATGGGTCCCTGCCCTCCTATCGCCGTGATAAAACACAAAGGCGTTTTGTAAGCGTCATCGTTTTGAAAGGATGAAAATGTATGAAAGAAAGGATTTGAGGGTGCTTAAGATCTTGCAAAAAGCACGGGAATTTAACGATGCGGATTTGTCCAATGAGGCCCTAGTTTCTCAGCTCATCGGCGCGAATTTAAGGGGCATTGAGACTGAGGATAAAAAAAGGATCGCCGCTCTCATCCAGTCTCTCATCAAAAGCAAAGAAGCCGCCCTCCTAAGCAAATAGCTCCCACTCGAGCACGAAGGTGCTGCCCTCATTTTCCCTCGAGTCGCAGGTGATTTTGATGCCGTTTTCAAGGCAGATTTTTTTCACCAAAGAAAGCCCGATGCCAAAGCCTCCCTGCGAGGCGTCAAATCGAGCGTAACGCTCAAAAATGCGGCTCAAATTCTCCCCCGCTATCCCGCAGCCGCTATCGCTGATTTGAAGGCGATTTTTTTGCAGGCAAATGTCGATTTTACCACCCTTTTTGTTGTATTTGATGGCGTTGCTTAGGAGGTTGTCAAAAAGCCTAGTGATGGCATTTTTATTGGCAAAAATGAAGGCCTCCTCGCTCAAATTCCGCTCAAGCCTTAGCTCTTTTTGCGCTAAAAAGGGGCTAAAATACTCAAGGCGCTCTGCGATCAAGTCCTTCATTTTAAGTCTGCTTTTCTCGTTTTCAAGAGTGTGGGAAAAATTATAAAACACAAGATCCGAATAAATTTGATGCAGGGTTTTGGCCGCGAGTTTGATGCGCTCAAATTTCTCATCCTGCGTTTTTTTCCTCTCAAGCTGCTCTACGCTCATCAAAATCACGCTTAGGGGCGTGTTGATCTCATGCGTGGAGTCCTTGATGAAGCGATCCAGCAGGCGAATTTTATCCTCGAGGGGCCTTAGGGCGATTTTCACCAAAACGAAGGCGATGAAGGCCAAAAGCGCGAAGGCCAAAAGCGCACAAAGCACCACTTTAGCACGGATGGCGAGTAGATCCTTTGCCACATCTTCGCCTTGCAATAAAATTTTCAAACCCTCATCGTTTGAAAATCGCTCCCCCCCTCGCCCCAAAAAATAGCCCTCAAAACTCATCGGCGCTAAGAAAAAAACCCTCCCATCGGCTATGCCCATGCCCCTGAACTTGGCCTTACTGCGATCAAAATCCAGATTGTCAAACCAAAGCTTATTGGCATCAAAAATGGCGAATTTCAAGCCCGAACTTTGGGCGATGTTTTTTGCGCTCTCATCCAGGGGCGTGAAGCGCGCATTGAGGACATTGATGAGGATATTTCTGTGCCAATCCCTAAGAATAGCGCCCTTTGAAAGAACGAGTCCCTCGTAAAGCTTGCCATACCAAAGGCTGAAAAATATCGCCAAAAATATCCCCGTCGTGCTAAGGTAAATGAGTAAAATTTGACGCACAACTCCCTTAGCCATAGCAATAGCCCCTGCCGCGTTGGTTGAGAATTTTTTCTTTGCCTAAAATTTTGCGTAAATTTTTCACATAGGCTCTAAGGCTCAGCTCACTGGGCTCCTCGTCAAAATCCCACAGCTTCTCAAAAAGCTCCTCCGTGCTTAAAAAACGATTTTTATTTTGCAAAAGCAGGGTCAAAAGTCGCAATTCTTTGCCCGGAAGTGGGATGAGGGTATCAAAATGATAAAGATTTTGAGAGGTCAGGCCAAATTTAAAACCCCCGCCCAAGTCCTCATAATCCTCATTTTTATGCGAAAAACTGCGCTTGAGTAGGGATTTCACGCGCAAAGCAAGCTCGGCTAGCTCGAAGGGCTTTCGAATGTAATCATCACAGCCGGCCTTAAAGCCCTGCTTCAAATCCGCCGTGGTGTTTAGGGAGGTCATGAAGATGCAGGGGCTTTGGCGTCCTGCTGCCCTTAGCTCTTCAAGCAGGGAAAAGCCATCGCCCAGAGGCACTTTGACATCAAAAATCCAAAGGGCGTAATCCTTCTCGTAGGCTTCGTTGAGGGCGTCTTTGGCGTTATGACAAAGCCCAACCTCATAGCCCTCTTCGCTCAAAAATTCCGCAACAATCTCCCCCAAACTCAAATCATCCTCGAGAAGTAAAATTTTCGCCGCCATTTTTTTCCTTGAAATTTTAGTATTTTATTTCAAAATCATCAATTTTCGCTAGAATCGCCCATTCAAAGCATAGCAAATGCTCGCTTCGTAAGAAGAGGAAAGTCCGAGCTGCAAAAGACAAGCATTCCATCTAACCGATGGCT
>NZ_JAUMZG010000051.1 GCF_030528245.1 Campylobacter sp. | reverse complement strand
ACTGGCGCCCTCCAAGCGGGTAAGCTCACTCGCGCAAAGCCCTCCTGTGCAGCTTTCAGCGAAGGAAATTTTTAGTCCTTGGGATTTGAGTTTAGAAAAGATGAGGCGCAGTGGATCCTTAGCGAGAAAAAATTTGCCCTCAAAAAGTGCCTTGATACTCTGCAAAAAGCCCTCTAGAGTGCCGTGTTTTAGGGAGCTAGCCTTGATGAGGGTGAGGTGGGGTAGGAGGGGGGTGGATTTTATGCTTACCTCGTAGGACTTGGTGAGGGTTTGCAAGAGGAGGATGGCGCTTTCCTCATCGATGCCAAAGAGGCAAAAATAGGCATAGTCCAAATTTGCCTCGCCCAAAAGGGGGGGGATTTTTTCCTCTGGGGTGGCTTTGAGGAGGTTGATCTTGCATCCTTTTAGCTCGCAGAGGAAGCTATTTTGCGCGTTAAGGGACCTATCAGGCACTAGGGTATGATCCTTTAAAACGAGCTTATCCTCGCTTAGGGTGGCTAGGACCTTAGCGATGAGGGGGTAGTTTTGTGGGCTAGAAAAGATGGTGATGAAGCTGTATTTTTGCGTGAGTTTTTCGAGCAAGAAGGGCAGTTCTTTGTCGCTTTTGCCCTGGAAACGCAGCTCTTGAATTTCTAGGAATTTTTCTTCATAGCTTCTAAAAATGCAGTCTTTAAAACTAGGATGTAGGATCAACTCATCGCCGATGATAAAAAGCAAGTGTTTCATAAAAATTCTCCTTTTTTTAAAAATTATAACCAATTATAAAATTTTATGAAGTAGAATTTTTTCAAAAAAAGGTGCGATGCTTATGGATTATAAAAAAACCCTACTTTTACCGCAAACTGACTTTGCCATGCGGGCTAATTTGAGTGAGCTAGAGCCAAAACGCTTTGCTAAATGGCTACATAAAAATTATGCCTATGAAAAGATGAAAAAAAAGCGCGAAAAGGCGGAGAAAAGCTTCATCCTCCACGATGGTCCGCCTTATGCTAACGGACGCATCCACATAGGCCACGCCCTCAATAAAATCCTCAAAGAAAGCCTCGTAAAACTCCACTACTTCAAGGGCGAAAGGGTGCGTTTTACCCCCGGCTGGGACTGCCATGGTCTGCCCATAGAGCAGCAGGTGGAAATAAAACTTGGCGAGAAAAAAAAGAATCTGAGCAAAAAAGAAATCCGCGCTTTTTGCAGAGAGCACGCCGAGGAATTTGTGAATATTCAAAGAGAGGAATTTAAAGGGCTGGGCATTTTGGCTGACTGGGACAGGCCCTATTTGACCATGGATTTTTCCTTTGAGGCGGACATTTACCGCACTCTGTGCGCGGTGGCACAAAAGGGACTTTTGATAGAAAGGTCCAAGCCGGTTTTTTGGAGCTGGGCGGCAAAATCGGCCCTGGCTGAGGCGGAGGTGGAGTATGAGGAAAAGGAGGACTATTCGACCTTTGTGTGCTTTCCTCTGAGTGAGGCGGCCTTGCAGAGACTGGGCGTTAGGACGGCAAGGGCTGTGATATGGACGACGACGCCCTGGACCCTGGTGGCAAATCAGGCCATAGCCTTAAATCCTAGCGAGGATTATGTTGTAACGAAGGAGGGGTTGATTTTCGCCAAGGCCCTGCTTAATAGTATGGTAAAAAAGGGCTTTAGCCAGGGAGAGGTTCAAAAGAGCTTTAGGGCAGGGGAGCTTGAGGGACTGGAGGCGATTAATCCTCTAAACAATAGGAAGTCCCTTTTCATACTAAGCGATCATGTTTTGATGGACGGGGGGACGGGGCTTGTGCATACGGCGCCTGGGCATGGGGAGGATGATTATTATGCTTGTTTGCGCTATGGTATTGAGATCTTGATGCCCGTAGATGATGGGGGGTGTTATGATGAGAGTTTGCGCACTAAGGCCTTGCTACCTGAGCATTTGCTCTCTGAATTCATAGGGATGCACATTTTCAAGGCGAATGAGAAGATCCTAGCACTTTTGGGAGAAAATTTGCTCGAGGCTTCTAAATTTAGGCATTCTTATCCTTTTTGCTGGCGAACGCATAAGCCTGTGATTTACAGGGCGACGAAGCAGTGGTTTGTTGTGATGGATGAGAAGAGGCTTGGGGGGAAGAGTCTCAGAAAGAGGGCGAAAGAGCAGATTTTAAAGACTCGTTTTTATCCTCCAAGCGGGGCAAAACGCATAGGCTCTATGGTGGAGAATCGTCCCGATTGGTGCATTTCTAGGCAGAGAGACTGGGGGACGCCCATAGCTTTTTTTAGAGATAAAAAGAGCGGGGAGGTGCTTTTTGATGAGGAGCTTTGCGAATTTATCGCTAGCATTTTTGAAAGACAGGGCGCGGATGCGTGGTGGGAGCTGTCTGTTGAGGAGCTTTTACCGACGCATTTGAGGGCGAGGGCGAAGGACCTGGAAAAGGTAAGCGATATACTCGATGTGTGGTTTGATAGTGGCAGTACCTTTAATGTCGTCTTAAATGCGTCAAAATACGATGCTGGAGAGGGTGAGGCTAGCGTGTATTTGGAGGGAAGCGATCAGCACAGAGGGTGGTTTCAAAGCTCACTTTTAATTAGCACCATACTCCAAGAAAAAGCGCCCTATAAAGCCATACTTACGCACGGCTTTACCATCGATGAAAGGGGACGGAAAATGAGCAAGTCCCTAGGCAATGTCATCGCCCCTGAATATGTGGCGAAAACCTACGGAGTGGAGGTTTTAAGGCTGTGGGTGTTTTTGAGCGACTATGCTTCGGATTTGAAGATTTCCGATGGCATTTTAAAGCAGGTGAGTGAGCAATACCGCAAAATTCGCAACACCATACGCTTTCTTCTTGCCAACACGAACGACTTAAAAGACTTAAACTGCGAGGCGTTTTCCTTCATCGATCAGTGGATTTTAAGCCGTGCGAGTGAGGTATTTAAGCATGCTAAGGCGGCTTTTTATCGCTATGATTTTGCCAAGGGCTTTGGGGGGCTTTTGCATTTTTTAAGTGCGGATCTAAGTGGAATTTACTTAGACATCAGTAAGGACAGGCTTTACTGCGAAAGGGAGCAAGCCCCTAAAAGAAAGAGCTCTCAAGTGGCTATGGCTCTGATCGCCAAGGAGCTCTTAGCCCTACTTGCGCCCTTTTTAAGCTACACGGTGGATGAGGCCTTAGAGCACTGTGCTGCGTGTATAAAGGGGGAGGCTTTGGATGTGTTTGATGTGGAGTTGGGGGGGGATTTTGACTTTGATTTTGGCATTGAGGATGGTTTTTTACTTGCCTTAAGGGAGAAATTTTTTGAGAAGATCGATGCCTTAAAAAAGGATAAAATCATCAAATCCACCCTCGAGCTTACCCTTTCTGGCTCAGTTTTTGAGCGCTGGGAGAGGGAGGAGATCGCCGATTGGTTTATGGTCAGTGAGGTGGGAGAGTGTGGGGGTGAAAAGCTCTGCGAATTTGAGCTTGAGGGCGAGAGGATTAGCCTTATTAAGTCTGCCAAGCACAAATGCCCAAGGTGCTGGAGGCATCAGGCACTAAGCGAGGGAGAGCTTTGTGCGCGTTGTGAGGCGGTGCTGCATGCTTGAAAATCCCATCCCCACAAGCCTCATTTTAGCGACCATAGTGCTGGTTTTAGTCCTTAGCGCCTTAGCGATTAAAAAGATAAAGGAAAAAAAATGATCCATCTAAAAACCGCCCTAAACTACACGCAAAACGACCTTGTTCTCCTCAAAAAAGAGCTGAACGAAAGGGCGAAAAAGCAAAAAGAACTGGGTGTTTACATCGAGCAGTTTTTGGGTAGAAACTTAAGCGATGGCGGGGATGGTGTGCCTGTGGCGATAAAGGACAACATCAGCGTTAAGGGCTGGGAGCTTACTTGTGCGAGCAAGATTTTGCAAGGCTATGTCGCACCTTATGATGCGAGTGCCATTGTGAATTTAAAAGCGGCTGGCTTTGCTCCCTTTGGTAGAACAAATATGGACGAATTTGCTATGGGTAGCTCCACAGCGACCTCATTTTATGGTAAAACTCTCAATCCTACAAATCCAAAATGCGTCCCTGGTGGCAGTAGCGGTGGCTCGGCTGCAGCTGTGGCGTCGGGACTGGCCTTAGCGAGTTTAGGAAGTGATACGGGTGGCTCTGTGAGACAGCCTGCGGCTTTTTGTGGTTGCGTGGGCTTTAAACCAAGCTATGGTAGGGTGAGTCGATACGGACTGGCCTCATACTCTTCAAGTTTAGATCAGATCGGCACCCTGACACAAACGGTCGAAGACGCCGCCCTTTTATACGATGCCATAGCCGGATACGATGAGAAGGATAGCACAAGCGCAAATATTGAATTTATCAAAACTGCCCCACTTTTAAACCCAGAAAGAAAGCTTAAAATCGCCGTGATAGAAAACTACATCAAAAACACGGACGAAGCCGTAAAAGCGGCCTTGCTAAGAGCCGTGGATGCGCTTAGGGCACACGGATTTGAGGTGGTTTATAGAAATTTGCAGGATTGCGAATTTGACATTGGGACCTATTATATCATCGCTACGGCTGAGGCGAGTGCGAATTTGAGCCGCTATGATGGGGTGCGTTATGGACGCAGGGCAGAAGCGGACAATCTTAAAGAACTTTACATAAAAACGCGTAGTGAGGGCTTTGGCGAGGAGGTGAAGAGGAGGATTTTGCTGGGGAGTTTTGTTTTGAGTAGTGGGTATTATGAGGCTTATTATCTTAAGGCACAAAGGGCGAGATCCTTCATCAGGGCTCGATATGAGGAAATTTTGCAAGATTGCGATTTGATTTTTATGCCTGTTACGCCAACGACGGCTTTTAGTTTTGATACGAAAAAAAGCCCTATGCAGAGCTATTTGGAAGATCTTTACACCCTCGCAGCAAATTTAGCCGGACTGGGTGCAATTTCTGTGCCTGTGGGAAGGGATGAGGATGGGCTTAACATTTCCGCTCAGCTTCTTTGCAGGGCTTATGAGGAGCAGACCTTGCTAGGTGGGGCCTTGGCCTTGGAGCAGATTATAAAAGAACAGAGGAGTTTGCGATGAAGATTGTAGGGCGTGCCTTGACCTTTGAGGATGTTTTGCTAAGACCTTGCTATTCTGAAGTTTTGCCTAAGGAGGTGAAAATTCACACCCAGCTTACTAAAAAAATTCGTCTCAATATCCCCCTCATTTCTGCGGCTATGGATACGGTAACCGAGCATAGAGCGGCAATTATGATGGCGCGACTTGGTGGACTTGGCATCATCCATAAAAATATGGACCCTGCCTCTCAGGTGAGGGAGGTTAAGCGGGTGAAAAAAAGCGAGAGCGGTGTGATTATCGATCCCATTTTCATCTCGCCTAAGGCTAGTATTTATGAGGCTTTAGAGCTTATGGCGGAATATCGCATTTCAGGCATCCCTGTCGTGGATGAGGCGCGAAGACTTTTGGGAATTTTGACCAATCGTGATTTGCGTTTTGAAAGCGATTTTGAAAATAGGGTTGAAAGCGTGATGACAAAGGCGCCTCTCATCACTGCCCCGCAGGGTTGCACTCTAGATGATGCGGAAAAAATTTTTAGCACAAATAAGATCGAAAAACTTCCCATAGTGGATAAGGAAGGTCGTTTGAGTGGGCTTATAACTATCAAAGATCTTAAAAAACGCAAAGAATATCCCGATGCCAACAAGGACGATTTTGGTCGCCTTAGA
>NZ_JAUMZG010000050.1 GCF_030528245.1 Campylobacter sp. | reverse complement strand
GATTTTAGAAAGTGAAAGCGGCAATTTTATACAAGTAAGCTTAAAATTTGATGAAGATGTGGATTTTAGGATCAATCTAAGTTTTTTAATGTAAGGATCATAAATTCTTGAATATAAAAACTGAGATTTATTATTAAGCTATTTCGTACTTGAAATTTATTTGTAATGTTTCCAAAATATTTCTATTAAAAAATAAACTGCCCTCGAATCTTAAACTGAGGAATTTTGAATGAAGATCTTTATCCAGCTTTTGTTCTTGGCCTTATTTTTGAGCGCTTGCATTTCAAGCGAGAGGAAGGAAGGGGCGACTCAAGATAAACTCATCATTTACGCGGCCTTCGAGCATGAGCAAGTGGATGAATATATGAGGGCTTTTAAGGATCTTTATCCGCAGGTGGAAACGGAGCTTATGATCGATTCTCACGGGGTCGTGATGGCCAAGCTCCTTGCAGAAAGGCAAAATCCCAGAGCCGATGTGGTTTTTGGACTCTCGGTGTTTAATGTCTTGCAACTTAAGGAGCTTGAGCTTCTAGCGCCCTTGCAGCTGGGCAATGTTGGCGAATTTAAAGACGGCTTTAGGGATAAGGATGCGCCGCCGTATTATGTGGGACTTTCTGGGGTGGAGAGTGTGATCATCGTCAATGAAAAAGAGCTTCAAAAGCGCGATCTTCCCATCCCTTCAAGCTACAAGGATCTCACAAATCCCGTTTATAAAGGACTCATCACCATGCCCAATCCTACAAGCTCAGGGACGGGATTTTTGAGTGTGGCGGGGTGGATGGAGCTTTATGGCGAGGAGGGGGCCTGGGAATTCATGCGAAATTTAGACAGTAACATCGCCTTTTACACGCATTCGGGCTCAAAACCTGCAAGGATGGCAGCAAGCGGGGAGTATCCCGTTGGCATTTCGCTGGGTTATAGAGGGCACAAAATGCTAAAGGATGGGCAAAGCATCCGAATGATTTTCCCCAGCGAGGGCTATGGCTGGGATTTGGAATCCCTAGCCCTCATCAAAAAAAACGAAATCAAGCAAAGCGCTAAGGATTTTATTGATTTTGCTGCATCCAAAGACGCGATGAGCCTTTATGCGAACAACAACGCTCTAACCGCCATCACAACGGACAAAGAGCCTCCTCTTGGCTATCTCAAAGAGCAAAAGAATTTGAGCGTGGATTTCGAGCGCTTCGCCAAGGAAAGGGATGCGATTTTGAAAAAATGGGATGAGCTTTTCAAAAATAAAACAGAGGCGAAATGATGCCTCTTTTGAGGATAGAAAAACTCCACAAAAGCTTTGGCGGGATAAAAATTTTAGAAGACATCAACCTAAGCCTCAAGGATGGCGAATTTTTATCCCTGCTAGGACCCAGTGGCTGCGGTAAAAGCACTTTGCTGAGGATTATCGTGGGCCTTGAGGGCGCGGATAGGGGGGATATTTTTTTGAAAAAAGAAAAAATAACGAACCTAGAGCCGCAAAAGAGAAAATTTGGCATGGTTTTTCAAAATTACTGCCTCTTTCCGCATCTTAATGCCTATGAAAATTTAGCCTTTCCACTGAGAGAAGCCGGATTTAGCAAGGAAAAAATAGCCTCCATAATCGCGCACAATTTTGACTTGGTGGGTTTAAGCGGCAATGAGTTGAAATTTCCCAGAGAGTTGAGTGGGGGGCAGCAGCAAAGGGTCGCCATCGCTAGGGCACTGAGCCTAAAGCCTAAAATTTTGCTGCTTGATGAGCCCCTTTCTGCCTTGGATGCTAAGGTGAGGAACAAGCTAAGAAGCGACATTAAGGCCCTGCAAAAAGAGCTAAACATCAGCATCATCATGGTCACTCACGATCAAGAAGAGGCCATTTCTATGAGCGATAAAATCGCCCTGATGCACGAGGGCAAAATCGTAGAAACGAGTGAGCCAAGGGAGCTTTACACGCGCCCGAAGCATTATTTCAGTGCGCATTTTATCGGCGAGGTCAATGTGCTGAGACAAAAAAACAAGTGCTATTGTCTGCGCCCTGAAAATTTGCACATCCAAAAGGGCAGAGGCGAAAACAATGCGAGGATTAAGGATATAGAATTTCTTGGGCATTTTCTTAAAATTACCCTCTTTTGTGAGGATAAAAAGCATAGCGATGAGCTGACTGTCAATATCTCCACTAAGGAATTCAACGAGTTGAATTTAAGGCTCAATGATAGGGTGCATTATCATTTTGATGCAAAGGATCTTTTGTGCTACAAGGGCAAGGATCTGCTTGAGTATGCCTATGAAGATTAATTATGGCGCCTCGCTTTTCTTGCTTTGCCTTGGGCTTTTTGCCGTTTTTTTCATCCTGCCTTTGGTGTATTTGTTTCTCATGGCTTTTTTGGATTCTGGGCAGAATTTTGTAGGCTTTGAAAATTTTCGCACCCATATCTTCCAAACGCACATTTTTGACGCGCTAAAAAATACCCTCATCGTATCCTTAAGCTCCACAATGATAGGCGTTAGCGCCGCTTTATTTTGCGCCTATACCCTCCTAAGAACGGGAGTGGGCCTTAAAAATTTCATCCACAATGCCGCCCTGCTTCCGCTCTTCGTCCCCTCCATGATGTATGGCTTGGGCTTGGTTTATCTCTTTGGCAATAAGGGCATACTCACCACCATCCTCCTAGAGCCCTTGAATTTGAGCTTTTCCATCTACGGGGCTGTGGGCATTATCATTGCCCAGAGTATTTGCGTTTTTCCCCAAAGTTTCATTTTGCTTTATTTGGCCTTAAAGTCGAGCGATTTTAGGCTTTATGAGCAGGCGAAAATTATGGGCATCAGTCCCATCAAGCAGTTTTTCCACCTCACCCTGCCCAGCATAAAATTCGCCCTAAGCTCAGCCCTGCTTCTTTCTTTCATCCTTTGCTTTACGGATTTTGGCATCCCTGTGGTCATAGGGGGGAACTATATGGTTTTATCTGTGGAGCTTTATAAACAAATCGTAGGGCAGCAAAATCTCAACCTAGGGGCTAGCATTGGCATCATTTTGCTCCTCCCAAGCCTCCTGTCCTTTTTTCTTTTAAGGCGCATAGAAAAGAACAATCAGCAAGAACTAAGCCCCAAAGCCACGCCCTATAAAATCAACCCCAACGCCCTAAGGGATAGGATTGGCACTGCGGCCTTGTTTGTGATTTTAAGCTTGCAGCTTGCGGTTTTACTGGCGGTGTTTTTAGCCTCTATCATCAAATCATACCCCTACGATTTGAGTCTTACCTTGTCGCATTTTAATATCCAGTCCAATATTGACGGCTTGGGCACTTTAAAAAATTCCCTCTACATTTCCTTTGCCACGGCCCTTTGGGGGACGATTTTCAGCTTCATTTTTGTCTATTGCAACGAAATTCTCATCCGCAGCTCCTTGCTAAAAAATGCGGCGAATTTTTTCATGATCCTACCCACGGCTGTGCCCGGTTTGGTTTTGGGCATAGCTTATGTTTTATTTTTCAATCAATTGGACTTTAAAATCGGCGAAAATTTATACCTGCACAATAGTTTTTACGCGCTTTATGGAAGTTTCGCCCTCATCGTGCTTTGTAATATCATGCATTTTTTCAGTGTCCCTGCCCTTAGCATCAAGGAGGCCTTTATGAAGATCGACAAGGAGCTAGGCGCCATGGGTAAAATTCTAGGCCTTAGTGCCTTTTCCATGCTGAAGAGGGTTTATTTCCCCCTTTGCCTTCCTGCCATTTTGGAAAGTTTTATTTATTATTTTTTAAACGCTATGGTTACCATATCTGCCGTGATTTTCATCTACACAAGCTCCAATAAAGTAGCCGCGATTACCATAGTGCATTTGGATGAAAAGGGCTTCATCGAGGAGGCTGCGGCTTTGAGCATTTTGATTGTCTGCATCAATCTTATAGTAAAATTTACCTTCAATAAGATCAAGAATTTGAGCTATAAAAAATTTCACATTTGTTAAGGATGGACTATGATTAAAGCATTGGTTTTTGACTGGGCTGGCACGACTATCGATTATGGCTGCTTTTCGCCCTTGGGCGCCTTCGTTTTGGCCTTTAAGGAATTCGGTCTTGATTTGAGCCTTGAGGATGCGAGAAAGCCCATGGGTATGCTAAAGCGCGACCATACCATAGCCCTGCTTGAAATGCCCCACATCAGGGAGCAGTTTGTGAAAAAGCATCGCAGAGAGCTGCGAGAGGATGATGTGGATAAAATTTATCAAAGCTTTGAGGATAATATTTTCACGAGTTTGAAAGATTATGTTGATTTGAATCCTTATGTTTTGCAGACTGTTCAGTTTTTGCGCGATAAAAATATAAAAATAGGCTCGACCACAGGTTATACGAAAAAAATGATGGACCTCATCTTGCCCCTTGCCTCGCAAAAAGGCTATGAGGTCGATTGCTGCGTGAGTTCTGATGAGCTAGGATACGGCCGTCCCTACCCCTACATGATGTATGAGTGCGCTAGGAGGCTTAATGTCTATCCCCAAAGCACCATCGTGAAGGTGGGTGATACGCCCGTTGATATGCAGGAGGGTAAAAATGCTGGCTGCATGAGTATAGGGCTTGTGCTTGGAAGCTCCACGCTGGGACTCAGTAGGGAGGAGGTGGAGAGGGGTGAGAATTTAGAAGCGCTCAAAAACAAGGCGAGGGTTACGCTGTATGAGGCTGGGGCGGATGTGGTTATTGATGACTTGAGCTTTTTGCCGGAGGCTTTGGAGGCGCTGGAGAAAAAAATGAGGAGAGAAATATGCTAGATTATGACTTCATTCCTGATAATGATTATCTTCTTTTGACCCCCGGGCCCCTATCCACCAGCAAAAGGGTGAGGGCGGCGACACTTAAGGATCTGTGCACTTGGGATGAGGATTACAACGAGATCGTGCAAGATATTAGGGCGAAGCTTTTAAAGCTTGCGGATTTGAACGAGGACTACACGACGGTTTTGATGCAGGGAAGTGGGACCTTTAGCGTGGAAAGTGTTTTGGTGAGTGCCTTGTCTAAGGGGGGGAAGGCGCTCATATTTGCCAATGGCGAATACGGAAAACGCATGGCTAAAATCGCGCAAATGGCTGGGCTACATCACACTCTCATTCAAGCTCCTGAAAAAAATATCATCTGCGAGCGAGAAATTTTGAAAATTTTACAAGAGGATAAGGACATCACGCATCTTGCTTTTGTACATTGTGAGACGACAACGGGCATTTTAAATCCTTTGGAAAAGGTGTGCAAAATCGCTAAGGATTTTAACAAAACCATCATTTTGGACGCGATGAGTTCTTTTGGGGGGATTGAGGTTGATATTAGAGGTTTGGGGATTGATTTTTTAATATCTTCGGCCAATAAATGCATTCAGGGAATTCCGGGCTTTGGTTTTATCATTGCCAAACGAGAAAGCCTTTTAAAGCTTAAAGATAATTCTAGATCTTTGAGTTTGGATTTGTATGACCAGTGGGAATGTATGGAAAATCATAATGGAAAATGGCGCTTCACTTCTCCAACGCACACGGTGAGAGCCTTCAGGGAAGCTTTGGGGGAGCTTTTTGAGGAGGGTGGCATCAAAATGCGTCATGCCAGATACGCGACCCTGCAAAAAAATTTGGTTGAAAATATGGAGCGCTTAGGATTTGAGTGCTATATCGATAAAAAATTCCATTCCCCCATCATCACGACATTTTTATATTTGGAGCGATTCAATTTTAAATCATTTTATTATTTCTTAAAGCAAAGGGGCTTTGTCATTTACCCCGGCAAATTGAGCGATGCGCAGACCTTTAGAATAGGAAACATAGGAAATTTGACGCTAGAAGACATTAAAAAACTCATATCTTGCATTGAGGAGTATGTGTGGTGTCCACGGCGAGATTCGAACTCACGGCCTCAAAATTAGGAATTTTGCGC
>NZ_JAUMZG010000049.1 GCF_030528245.1 Campylobacter sp. | reverse complement strand
CTGGGGCGCGGACCGCGGAGGCGGAGCGAAGCGGCGACGGCGCGGGGAGGGGGAATTGTGGCGCGGCGGGGGAATTTTGGCGGGAGAATCCAAGCCTTCAAAGTGTGGATTATAAGGATAAAATTTCAGCCCTGCCTTTGATCATCGCTACGCAGTGCTCAAAATGCGCGGTGTTGAGCCCGTCTGCGCTGGCGGCGTCCCAGCGGCCATTGGAGTGGGTGGGCGTGCCGTCTTTTTGGCAAATCATGGGTTCTAGGCAAAAAACCATGCCGTTTTTGATTTTCGGCCCGTTTTTGATGCTATCGCCCTCCTCTAGGTAGTTTAAAATTTCGGGCTCGCAGTGGGGTTTGTCGCCGATGCCATGACCGCAATACCCCTGCAAAGGCACAAAACCCCTGCTCTGGATGAACGCACCCAAAAGGGCGGAAAGCTCCTTGAAGCGCATGCCCTCCTTGATGGAGTCGATGGCAAAATAAAGGGCGTCCTTGGCGCAGGCGATGAGGGCGACGTCATTGGGTGAAATTTCGCCGATGCCGATGGTCCTGGCCGCATCGCCGTAATAGCCCTCAAAAAGCGTGCCCACATCAAGCCCCAAAACATCGCCTTCCTTGATGATTTTATCATCGGCGATGCCGTGGATGCAGATGGAATTTAGTGAGGTGCAAATGGCGCTGGGAAAGTCGTAAAGTCCCTTAAATGAGGGCTTTGCCCCGGATTTTAGGATGAAATCCTCAGCCAGTGCGGCGATCTCGCGCAGGCTCATCCCTACCTTAATCTCGCGCTCCAAATAGTCCAGAGTCCTGGCTACGATTTGATTGGCCTTGCGTAGGGTTTCGATTTCTTTTGCTTTTCTTAGTTGTATCATGGCGTGTCCTTTAAATTGAGCCAAATTTTAGCCCTTTGCCTCAAATCTTCCACCGCGCTTGAGGCGTAAAATTTCAAGCGCGCCCTCCTGCCTGAGGGGCTGAGTCTTGCGCTGGTTCTCAAAAAATCCATAATCGCCTCGCCCGAGTGGATGAGCTTGGTTTTTGTGCCGAAAAATTCCTGCAGGGGTCTGCTGAGGAATGGAAAATGCGTGCAGGCTAGGATGAGGGCGTCTGGGCTTTCTAGGCCGTCAAAATAATGCCGCAGGGCACTTTGGAGCAAGTCCCCCCCCCAAATGCCCTCCTCCACCATAGGCACGAAGAGTCCCGTTGGCAGTGCCCTGATCCGAGAAAAGCCCTGCCTTTGAAGATGCGCCTGATACTCACCCGACTCCACAGTCGCCCTTGTCGCGATGACGAGAATTTCTCCATCCTTATCGGGCAGGGCCTTAACGGTCGCTAAAACCCCCGCCTCGATGACGCCATAAACGGGAAAATTCGCCCGCTCTCTCAGTGCGGGCAGGGCGTAGGCGCTGGCGGTATTGCAGGCGATGATGAGCATGTCGGGTCTGAAATTTTCAAAAAAATCCAAGGCCTCGAGGCAAAATTTGACGATGGTCTGCCTGTCCTTCACGCCGTAGGGCACGCGTGCGGTGTCGCCATAATAAATCAATTCCTCGAAAAAATCCGCCTCGTATAGGGATTTTAGCACGCTAAGTCCTCCCACCCCGCTGTCAAAAACGCCCACTCTCACCTTGTCCCCTGCAATTTATAGCGCCTAGAGCCTATGAATTTGGGCTTCCAGTAGGGATTATCAAGTCGCGCCTCCTTGCTGCCCCCCCGCGTGGAAAGATGCGCGAAGGCGCCATTTCCCAGATAAATCCCCACATGCAAGCCGTTGGGCCCGCGTCCTGTCCTAAAAAATACCAAATCGCCCGCTTTGAGATCCTTTTTGAGAATTTTTTCGCCCCCATTAAGCTGTGCCCTGGTGGTGCGGGGGATTTTGGCCCCAAATTCGGCCAAGATGGCCTGGGTGAAGGCCGAGCAGTCCGAGCCCCTCCTGCTGGCGCCGCCTAAAACATAGGGGGTGTGCTTCCATTTTTGAACGAAGTGCTTGAGTTTGCTTTGGAGGTGCGTGTCGGCATTTTTGGGGCTAAGATCGCCAAAATGAAGGCCGCATCCGCTTAGAAACAACAAAAGTCCGGCTAAAAAAATCTTTCCCATCGTGCGCTCACCTGGCAAAAAATTTCAAAAAAATAAAGCCCAAAATCCCCGAGCAAAAGGAGGCGATGAGGATGGATAGATTGTCCGCGTAGTTGAAAACATCGCTCACCTCATAGGCCAAACCATCGATAAAAAGGCTCATCGTAAAGCCGATGCCCGTGAGGATGCAAACCCCATAAAGCTGCCTTAAATTCGCATTTTCTGGCAGTTTTGCCCAGCCCATTTTGATCGCCAAATACGCAAAGGCAAAGACGCCCACCTGCTTGCCCACAAAAAGCCCCAAAAATATCCCCAAACTCACGCCAGAAAGCACAGAATCAAGGTCGAGATTGGCTAAATTCACCCCCGCATTGGCGAAGGCAAAAAGCGGCAGGATGACGAAGATGAGCCAAAATTTCAGGCTTGAGTCAATTTCTTTTAAAAAAGGCTCGCCTTGCTTGGTCTGCAAGGGGATGAAAAAGGCTGTGATGATACCGGCTAGGGTCGCATGGACGCCGCTTTCTAAAACGCTCACCCAAAGCACGAGTGAGCAGATGAAATAAAAGGACTTGCGCGTGATGCCAAATACATTCAAAAAAAGCAGGGCTATGATGGCTCCGGTTGCCACCACTAGGGCTGCAAAGGAAAGATCTGTGGTGTAGAAAATCGCTATGATTAAGATCGCTCCTACATCGTCAAAAATGGCTAGGGCTAGCAAAAAAACCTTGAGTGAGGCTGGAATTTGCCTGCCGCACATGAGCAAAATCGCCAAGGCAAAGGCCGTGTCCGTGGCGGTGGGGATGGCCCAGCCCTTTAGCGCGTAGGCGTCGTGGTGGTTGATGAGGGCGAAGATGAGGGCGGGAAGGGCTATGCCACCGAGGGCGGCTACGAAGGGCAGGATGATGTTGTGAGGATTTTTGAGGGAGCCTTGGGTGAATTCTTTTTTAAGCTCGAGCCCTATGGCGAAGAAAAAAATGGCGATGAGGCCGTCATTGATCCAGAGCAAAAAGGGCTTGTTGAGGCCGAATTCCCCGACATTAAAGCCAACTTGCAGGCTTAAAAATTCGCTGTAATAAACGCTTAGGGGGCTGTTTTGAACGAGCAGGGCGAAAATGGCGCTGATGATGAGTAAAATTCCGCCCAGAGTTTCGCTGTGCTGTCCTTTTGCAAGGTTCATTTAACGAGCTTCAAATACACATAGCCGATGAAGGCACTCAAAAAACTAGCGATCAAAATGGCAAGCTTGTCAGCGTGCTCGAAGATGTCGCTGTTTTTGTAGGCTAGGGCGTCGATAAAAAGGCTCATCGTAAAGCCGATGCCCGTGAGGATGCAAATGCCGTAAAATTTGGCGTATTTGACATTTTCTGGCAGTTTTGCGAGCTTGAATTTAATCGCCAGATACGAAAAGGCAAAGACACCCACCTGCTTGCCCACAAAAAGCCCCAAAATGATCCCCAAACTCACCGGAGAGAAAATGAGCGAGAGGTTCATATTTTTCAAGTCAATGCCCGCATTGGCGAAGGCAAAAAGCGGCAGGATGAAGTAGATCACCCAAGGATTAAGGCTGTGGAGCACGGCGTGGAGATAGGGGCGCTTGGTTTTGGTATCAAGCGGGATGAAAAGCGCGATGATCACCCCCGCTAGGGTCGCATGGACGCCGCTTTTGAGCATCGCTATCCAAAGCACCACGCCCACGAGGACATAAAAAGGAAGCTGGGTGATGTGGAAATAATTGAGCAAAAATAAGAAAAAAATGCACATCAAGCAAACGAGCAGGGCGAAGGCAGAAAGCTGATCGGTATAAAATAAGGCGATGATAACGATGGCTCCTAGGTCGTCAAAGATGGCTAGGGTCAGGAGGAAAAGCTTGAGGCTTGAGGGAATTCTTTTCCCCAAGAGCATCAAAACCCCCACAGCAAAGGCTATGTCCGTGGCGGTGGGGATGGCCCAGCCCTTCATGGCAAAGTCGTGGTGGAAGTTGATGGCGGCAAAAATGAGGGCTGGCACTACCATACCCCCTAAGGCGCCGAAGATGGGCAGGGAAACGGCACGGATGTTTTTGAGCTGGCCCCTTAGCATTTCGTATTTGAGCTCCAGTCCTATGCAGAGGAAGAAGATGGCGATGAGGCCGTCATTGATCCAAAGATCTAGCGGCTTTGAAATTTGGAAATCATCAAAGCCCACTGTGAAATTCGCACGGAAAAAATCCGTATAAGCCTCGCTCAAAGATGAATTTTTGCACAACAGGGCAAAGAGGGTGAAAAAAATCAGCAAAATTCCGGGGAAGGTTTCGCTCAAAACTACCTTTTTAACGACTTGCAATGCCACACTCCTAAGATAAATTCAAGCCGCGATTGTAACAAAGCAAAGTTAAGGAAGGTTACGATTGATGAAGTAGGCACGAAATCATCCGTGCCTAAGATCAAGCGTAAATGTCTAGGACGCTTGATGGACTAGTCCCAGCACTAGCTGGAGCTTGAGTGGAGGTCTGCAGGGCGTCCATACCCTCAAAAAGCCTGGCAGCAAGTTGTTCATTGGTGTCCATAGTCTTCTTGAGCATAGTAGCACCAACAGTTAACATTAAAGAACCATTGCTCACATCTGAAACCATTTTTTCCTCCTTTATTGGTTTAGACTTTTCCACATCGACTCTTTTTTGAAAAAATGAAGGCTTACAACAATTCAAAATGTTTCATCAATCGCAGAATTTTTTAATTTTAACATTTTGAATTTTTCGCAAAATTCCCCATAAAACTCCCACGCAAAGCCCCCGCACTCCTCCAGCACGGGAGCAAATTCAGCCTCAAGCAGCCCAAAAAGCTCCTCCCCCACCTCCTCCTCCAGCAGAAATTCCACCAGCTCAGAGGGCTTTACCAAAATGCTCCTCTTATACTCCAGCCGCCGCTCAAGCGCCCTCTCAAAATAGCGACAATAGCGTTTCGTTTTCTCCATCAAGCTCTCATTTTCGCGAAGCAGCGCCCACTTCTCCTCCTCGCACAAAAAGACCAAATTGAAGCGATTTTCCTCCAAAAATTCAGCGCTCAGATCCCGCCACCCCTCATAGCCCTCACGCCAGTCAAAAGTGGAGATGAAAATCCTAATCCCAAGCTCCCGCTCCGCCTCGTTTGTGAAGCAGTGAAGCGTCCTTGGCAGCTCCCAAACGGCCGTATCAGAGCCGTTTTTACTCCGCAAACTGAGACCCCAAAGCTCCCCCTCATCCACACCAAATCCAAGCCTTCGCGCCAGTTTTGGCACCTCGGCCAAAACCCTATCAGCCGCAAGCTCCTCCATATCATAGTAAATCAGCTCAAAGCCCCGCTCCTTGAAGTATTTGAGCCGCGAGTGCAGGGTCATCACTCCAAGATAAAACGAAACGCTCCTAGGATGCGGCCGCTTCCCATCCACCCGCACCATCCGCCCCTCCTCAAAGCTCGCCGTGTGAAAACTAAAATCATCAAAGGCCCTTTTCAAATTCGTCCTCAGATCGATGTGATGATGGCTCTGGTAATGCTCCCCACGATGATTCACCCAGGTCAGCAGCACCAAAATCGGATCCCGCAAGGCGACAAAAACGGGCACGCTACAATCGCACAAAGCCGCCATTTTACGCATCACCCCCTCGCTAATCCACTCCAAATGAAGCCCCAAAACATTATCCTTAGGGCTTTCAAGCAGCAATGCTTGGGCATCAAAATAATATTGCTCATCCCACTCCCAGACTATGCCTGTGAAATTTTTCCCAAAAACCCTCCCCATCAAAGCCGCCAAGCACTGCGAAGCCGCTCCGGGGATATACGCAACGAGCCACTCATACCGCCGCGGCAGCGGCAAATTCAGCGCCCAGGCCGCCTCTGCGCCCAGCGTGCGGTAAGTGAGCCCCTCACGCGCATAGGCCGCACACTCAGCCGCAAAGTCCGCGCCAGAATTCTCCCGTCCGGCCAAACCACCAGCTGCCGCACCCGCCGGGTTTTGCGCGCCGTTTAAATTCTCCCGGCCCAAATTCCCAGCCGCCGC
>NZ_JAUMZG010000009.1 GCF_030528245.1 Campylobacter sp. | reverse complement strand
CTAAGACCCGCAGGACCCCCGCCAATGATCGCTAAATCCAACATGAAAATTCCTTATTTTTAATCTGGATTTATGGTAAATAAATTTTCTTAATGATGGTTAAAAAATTATTGTTTGCTGTGAAAATTTGTGAGCGTCATGGGTGTGTCGATACTCAAAAACTAAAAACGATGGACCAGATTTGTTAAAAATTTATTTGCAATTTATGCGGGAATTTACAAGATGTAAGATAACTTCAAGGCTGGAATCCCCAGCCTTGAAATTTTTAAAGAAGAGAATTGAGCTTGTCGGTAAAACTTTCTATCTTTCATGATCATTTATTTTTGCTCTTGTCAAATTCATATTATATAGAATATTAGAACCATTTAAAAATTTTATATCCTAAAAATCTCTAAATTTTACAAAGGCTCTTGCTGTTAAAGCGATGATTTTATCTGCTAAAATTTCCTATCTACCTTAACTACCCTAATATAGGCGTATTGACACTAAATTCATTATTGGGATAATTGTTATTGATAATTCTGAGGCCATTTTGATAGCTTGGAATTTGAGCGATTTCTATATTGATTTTTACTTTTTGTCCATTTGTGAGTGGAAGTAAAACTTTAGCAGTGTTTTTTTTCACAAAGCTATCATCGTTTTTTGGCTCATCAAACTTAATGTCAAGCCCATATTTCAAAGAAATTTTTTGAAAATTTTTTTTGAAAAAACACATATCACTAAGTTTAAATTTAAAGCCCTCATTAATCACAAAGTCCGAATCCTCGCATATCTATATTATTGTTACAACAAAGCTTTAGAGCTGTCCCACCTTGAAATGCTATAAAAATTACCGATAGGACTTTCATAAAGCGTTTCTAAAATATCATGATGTAAAAGCTCCTTGACTATGGTAAAAAGTAAAGGAATATTGATAGCGTATTTTGGCGACTTCAAGTAAATTCATCTCTATCCTTAATCTGAGTTGTCCTTCGTATAAATCTATATTTTTTGCGTCTATAAATATCATTATAATGGCTAATTCTCCCGAAGTAATGTAAATTTTTCTATTCTTATCAAAAACAAAATTTCAAAAATTCCTTTGTTTTATTGGCTATGAACAAACTCAATCATATCACAAGGTGTTTTAAAAATTTGATGATGGCCTTGAGAGATAAAGTAAGCTTATTTGGCATTTGAGAAATCAAACCCTCTTCACTTAATCTTGATTTAAGATTCAAATAAAAAGTTGCATTATCTTAAAATGCTTGCTAAATTTTCTAATAAAATAAGGGCTTTTTGGCTCTGGGATTTAATGTAAGTCCCTTTAGAGCATTGCATAATAAACCGTTTTTGCAATGTCTATTTAGAGCTACCTGTAAATATTTTTCGTTTCTTTTATTGAAAAACATTCTAATGTGATCAAATTTAAAAGCCTATAATCCCAAACTATCAAAAAATCAAGCATTTTAAAAAGTTCTTTTTGCTTCATTTCTCTCTACACAAAATCAATATTTCTATATAATTTTGTGTCAATCATCATTAAACCCCCCCTAACTATCTATCCCAACACATCCTTAGCTCTTTTTGCTCTGATTGGTATTATCTTGATTGGCTAAGAGAGTTTGAACCTTTGTTTCGAGTCTCCTTTTCCTCAAAGTATTTAAAGTCTATGCTTGCAGGTATAACATCAAGCTCTACCTTATTATTGTTTTTTATAAGCTCTTGTAAGATTAATTCTACTATCAGCCTGACTTCTTGATTCGATCTTATGAATTAAATTCTCAAGCGCTTTTTCATTTGAAAACCTCATTACTTAACAATTCTCATATTTCAGATTTTCAGAAGCTTTTCAATACGGTGTGGAACTTTTTAAGATCAATTTTATCTTTTAAAGGTTTGTTTTATAACCAGCTTTTTTATTAAAGCATCATTGAAACAAAAAGCTAATTCATCTTTTTAAGATAAGACTCTCAAGCTTTTTAGGCAAAAGTACTTTGTTTAAAAGTTTTTTAAAAAAAACTAACCTTTTCATTTAGATAATGCTCATCCGAGTGAAATTAAAGATTTGGTTTTCCCATTGATTGGTTTTATTTTTAATCAAGAGTTTATCTTGTACGAACTCATCTTTTAGCTTTTTAGACTTTTGTAAGGCGCATCGAGTGGAGCAGAAACTGAAGACATTTTTATCTCAAAGCTTACAAATTTTTTCTGTTTTTAAATCAAGTATAAAAAGTAAATTTTCCTTGAACTTATTTAGATTCTTTCTTTAATTTTAAGATTTCCATACTAGTTCTTTTTTGGATAAGAGTTCTTGGCTTTGCATGAGTTATTTTCATTTTTGTTTTTCTTAATTTTAGTCAAATCACACATTGTCATTTCTTGGCAAAATAATATAAAATTTTTTATCGTTATTTTGTGAAAAAGACTTGAGTGGGTACAATAATTCTTAAAATTGGCATCTTGCTCAGAAGTGCCGATTCAAAAATCAAAATTTAGCTTTAACTTCACTTAAATTAAGCATAATTAAAGCCTATGTCATTACAATCGTTTCCTTAGAAAATTTTTGGCAAAGGTTAAAAAAATGACAAAGATAACAAAGCCAAACGAAGTCAAACGCGAGTGGATTGTTTTAGACGCTGAGGGAAAGCGTTTTGGTCGTCTTTTAACAGAGGTGGCGACGATTTTAAGGGGTAAAAATAAGCCTTGCTATACGCCTAATGTTGATTGTGGAGATTATGTCGTCATCATCAATGCTTCAAAAGCTGTTTTCACTGGGGCAAATAAGGCTGAAGATAAACTTTATCACAGGCATTCTGGCTATTTTGGAAGTGTGAAGAGTGAGAAATTTGGAGATTTGCTTGAAAAAAACCCTGCAAAGCTTTATAAATTAGCCGTTAGAGGTATGCTTCCTAAAACAAACTTAGGCAGAGCTATGCTTAAAAAACTTAAAATTTACGCAGGAAGTGAGCATCCTCACACCGCACAAATCGCTAAAGAAGGAAAATAATTATGGCAAAAGCAACATACGCAACAGGTAAGAGAAAAACCGCTATCGCTAAGGTTTGGGTGAGGGCTGGTAGTGGGAAAATAAGCGTTAATGGAGTGGATTTAAACACTTGGCTTGGCGGACACGAGGCGATAAAACTTAAGGTCGTGCAACCCCTGCTCGTAACCAAGCAAGAGGCCTCTATGGATATCCGTGCGACAACCTTAGGCGGGGGCTACTCCGCACAAGCTGAAGCTTTAAGACACGGGATTTCAAGGGCTTTAGCGGCTATGGATGCGGATTTTAGAGCCTTGCTAAAACCACAAGGCTTACTCACTAGAGATAGCAGAAGCGTAGAGCGTAAAAAATACGGACGCAGAAAAGCAAGAAGAAGTCCGCAGTTTTCTAAACGCTAATTTTTGTAGTTTTAAAATCATTTTTGAAAGGTTGATTATGAAAAAAGTATTGTTATGTTTAGGTTTGGCAAGCGCTTTATTTGCGGCGGATAATAGTGTCAAATTTGAACTAACTCCTACTTTTAGTTTTAATAAATTTGAGGGAAATTTGGACCTTGATGATAGAGCAGCGACTGGTGTGAGACTTGGCTATCATTTTGATGATTTTTGGCTTGACCAACTTGAGCTTGGCTTGGAGCATTATTCTAATGTAAAATATTCTAACACTGATAGAACAAATCTTACGAAAGTATTTTTAAGTGCGATTAAGGGCATTGATGTAGGTGAAAGCTTTTACTTTTATGGTTTAGCTGGTGGAGGTTATGAAAGGTTTTCTAACGAGCAATTTGACAATGAAAGCGGCGGTTTTGGGCATTATGGTGCGGGTATGAAGTATAAACTTACAGATTCTTTAGCCTTAAGGCTTGAAACGAGAGATCAGGTGAATTTCAACGCGCATCATAACTGGGTTTCAACCCTTGGCATTAGCTTTGGCCTTGGGGGGGTGAAGGGCGGAAAAAATGATGATTTGGTGGAAAAACAAGCCGATCCTATTGAGAGTGATAGCAGTGAGAGCACTCGTTTGGAGGCTCATTTTGACTTTGGTAAGGCTACGATCAGTCCAAAATTTGAGGAGGATATCCGGATTCTTGCTGAAATTTTAAATTCAAACAAAAACAAACGATTCAATGTCGTCCTAGAGGGGCACACCGACGGCGTGGGATCCAAAGCCTACAATCAAAAATTATCCGAGCAGCGTGCGGAGAATGTTGCGAAAGAATTTATAAAAAATAAGGTCGAGAAAAAACGCATCCAAACTAAGGGTTACGGACAGGATAGACCCCGCTCAAGTAACGCGACAAAAGAGGGCAGAGCGGACAATAGAAGGGTTGATATTCGCCTTATTGAAAGGTAATTTCCCCGAGCGCCATCTTGTGTATTGTTAAGTTTTGATTAATGTTAGGTTCAGTTGTATTGTTAAGTTTTGATTAATGTTAGGTTCAGTATATTGATTGCCAAGAGTTATAAATTTAAAGAGGGTTTCAAATGAGTAAAGTTATGAAGACTATGGATGGCAATGAGGCCGCTGCTTACGCTGCTTACGCCTTCACTGAAGTTGCTGGAATTTACCCCATAACCCCAAGCTCTCCCATGGCTGACTATACTGACATGTGGGCAGCCGCCGGAAAGAAAAATCTCTTCGGTATGCCCGTGAAACTTGTCGAGATGCAAAGCGAGGCCGGTGCGGCGGGATCTGTGCACGGCTCTCTCCAAGTGGGTGCGCTCACGACCACTTACACCGCATCTCAAGGGCTTTTGCTTAAAATTCCAAATATGTATAAGATTGCGGGTCAGCTTTTGCCCTGTGTTATCCATGTCGCTGCGCGCTCTTTAGCCTCTCAGGCCCTGTCTATTTTTGGTGATCATCAGGATATTTATGCCGCGAGGCAAATCGGCTTTGCGATGCTTTGCTCACATTCTGTGCAAGAGAGCATGGATTTGGCAGGCGTAGCGCATCTTTCGGCGATCAGGGGGCGTGTGCCTTTCATCCATTTTTTTGACGGTTTCAGAACCAGCCACGAAATTCAAAAGGTTGAAGTGATGGATTATGCACATTTTGACCGCTTGCTGGACAAAGAGGCCGTTTTAAATTTTAGAAATTCTTCCCTCAATCCAGAAAATCCAAAAACGCGCGGCACGGCGCAAAATGATGATATTTATTTTCAAACCAGAGAATTGACCAATCGCTTTTACGACGCCCTGCCTGATGTGGTTAATGACTACATGCAAGAAATTTCTAAGATCACAGGGAGGGAATACAAGCCCTTCGTTTATTACGGAGATAGTGAGCCTGAAAAAATCGTCATCGCCATGGGTTCGGTTACTCAGGCCTTGGAGGAGGTGGTGGATCATCTCAACGCAAGGGGCGAGAAAGTCGGGGTTTTTAAGGTCTATCTTTATCGTCCTTTCAGTGCGAAATACTTTTTTGAAGCGATGCCAAAATCCGTTAAAAAGATCGCTGTTTTGGACAGGACAAAGGAGCCAGGAAGCTTGGGCGAGCCGCTTTACTTGGATGTGAAAGCTGCTTTTTATGGTAGGGAAAACGCGCCTTTGATTGTGGGGGGCAGATACGGGCTTTCGTCTAAGGATGTCGATCCTGCGCAGTTGTTTGCGGTTTTTGAAAATTTAGCTCTTGACAAACCAAAAGATGGCTTCACTATTGGCATTGTCGATGATGTAACCCACACTTCCTTGCCTGTGGGAGAGAAAATTTCACTCAGCGATGAAAGCACCATAGAGTGCCTGTTTTATGGGCTTGGTGCGGATGGCACTGTGGGGGCTAATAAAAATTCCATCAAAATTATCGGCGACAATACAAATTTTTACGCGCAGGCGTATTTTGCCTACGATAGCAAGAAATCAGGCGGTTACACAAGGTCGCATTTGCGCTTTTCCAAAAGACCCATCCGCTCGACCTATTTGGTTTCAACCCCGCATTTTGTGGCCTGTTCGGTAGCGGCTTACTTGGAAATTTATGATGTTTTAGCGGGAATCCGCAAGGGCGGGACCTTCTTGCTCAACAGCATTTGGAATACCGAAGAAACGCTAAGGCAAATCCCCGATGCGGTCAAAAAAACCCTAGCGGAAAAAGAAATCAACTTTTACATCATCAACGCGACAAAGTTGGCTCGCGATATAGGGCTTGGAAACCGCACGAATACCATCATGCAATCGGCTTTTTTCAAGCTTGCTAAAATCATCCCTTTCGAAGACGCGCAAAAATTTATGAAGGAGCTTGCCTATAAATCCTACAGCAAAAAGGGCGATGCCATTGTGAATATGAACTACAAGGCCATTGATGTGGGTGCGGATGGGCTTGTGAGGGTTGAGATAGACCCTGCGTGGAAAAATTTGGAGCCTAAGGAAAAAGAGCAAACCAATGTCTATAAAGGCACAGAATTTGTGGAAAAAATCGTCAAACCCATGAACGCAGCTAAGGGCGATGATTTGCCCGTTTCGGCGTTTTTGGGGCATGAGGATGGTAGTTTTGAGCACGGCACGACTGAATTTGAAAAGCGCGGAGTTGGCGTTATGGTGCCGCGTTGGATTGAGGGGAATTGCATCCAGTGTAATCAATGCGCCTCCGTTTGCCCCCATGCGGTCATCCGTCCGTTTTTGATCGATGAGGCTGAGTTGGCCAAGGCTCCCCGCGGCGTGAAAGAACACACCCTCGAGGCGAAGGGGACGAAGGGGCAGAGGTTGAGCTTTAAAATTCAAGTTTCTCCGCTTGATTGCACGGGCTGTGAGCTTTGTGTGCATGAGTGCCCGACCAAAGAAAAATCCCTAGTGATGGTGCCCTTGCAGGAGGAGATGGATTTTGGTGAGCAGGAAAATGCGGACTATCTCTTCAAAGAAATCAGCTACAAGGATGATATTTTAAATAAAGAAAGCGTCAAGGGAGCGCAGTTTGCCCAGCCCCTTTTTGAATTTCACGGCGCTTGTCCGGGCTGTGGGGAGACGCCTTATATCACTTTGATCACAAGGCTTTTTGGCGAGAGGATGATAGTCGCGAATGCTACGGGCTGCAGTTCTATTTATGGAGGCTCGGCCCCATCGATGCCATACAGAAAAAGCGTGAAAAATGGCTACGGGCCCGCTTGGGGAAATTCGCTTTTTGAGGACAATGCTGAATTTGGCTTGGGGATGAAGATCGCCACCGAAAACACAAGAAATCGCCTTGAAAACATCATGAATGAAAACATGAGCACCGTGCCAAATGCCCTTAGTGCCTTGTTTAAAGAATGGATAGCCAATAAAGACAAAGGCGAGGAAAGCCTACAAATCCGCGATAAAATGCTCCCTCTTTTAGAGCAGCATCAAGACATCAAGGGCGTTAGGGACATTTTAAATTTAAAAGGCTTTTTGATGAAAAAGTCGCATTGGATTTTTGGCGGGGACGGCTGGGCTTATGATATAGGCTATGGTGGGCTTGATCATGTTTTAGCCAGCGGGGAAAATGTCAATATTTTGGTGATGGATACTGAGGTGTATTCTAACACAGGCGGACAGAGCTCCAAGTCCTCACGCACAGGTGCCGTGGCGCAATTTGCCGCTGCGGGTAAATCTGTGCAGAAAAAAGACTTGGGGCAGATTGCTATGACTTATGGTTATATTTTCGTAGCTCAGGTGAATTCCAGCGCCAATTATAATCATCTCATCAAGGTCTTGATGGCGGCTGAGGCCTACGAGGGTCCATCTTTGGTGGTCGCCTACTCGCCTTGTATCGCGCACGGTATCAAGGGGGGGCTTGGTTACTCTGGTGAGCAGGGGGAGCTTGCGACGAAGTGCGGATACTGGCCGCTTTATACCTTTGACCCTCGCCTTGAAAATGAGGGAAAAAATCCTCTCACCATAGCGAGCAAGGAGCCAAATTGGGAGCTTTATGAGGAATTTTTGATGAATGAGGTGCGTTATAATTCTCTAAAAAAAGCCAATCCATCCCAAGCTCTTGAGCTTTTCGAGCGCAATAAAAAAGACGCTCAGCGCCGTTACAGGCAGCTCAAGCGCATCGCTATGGCCGATTATAGCGATGAAAAGCAGGCTTGAATTTGAAGCGAGTTTTTTTGATTTGCGGACTTTTTACTAGCATCCATGCTTCCTCGGAGCAGGATGCGTATTTTTCGCATTTGCAAAAAAGAACCGCCCTTGATTTTTCAAGCCTTCACAGCCCCTTTGCCAACCCGACCCTCCAGCACCTCGCGCAGGTTAAAATTCAGGCCATTTTCCCAGGTAAGGTAAAAATCAACGGCACTTGGTATCGACAGGATGATGCCCTCGGTGAGGCTATCATTAAGCATATTGGGGATAGGGTTGTGGTTTTAGAGTATGATGGGGAACGGATAAGTGTAGCGTTAGAAAATGTTAAAATGGCTATTCATTAAGCTTTGTTTTGTGAGTTTTGCTTGGGGTTTGGATTGTCAAAAAAGGCTTTTTGACATCAGCATAAAAGAGGCCTTAAGTCTTGAGGAAAGCCTCGCCGAGCTAGCTTCCTACTGCACTTTTAGCATTGTCATTAAGGATGATTTTGCGAGGAATAAACTGGCACAAATGCAAACATCCGTGCATATTTCTCAGATGGGCTTGGAAGAAATTTTCAGGCTCTTTATCAAGGAAAACGATTTGAATTACGCCTTTGATGGTAAAATTTTAAGCATTTGGGGCATCAGCACCAAGATTTTTAAAATCAGTTACATCACCTCCATTCGCGAGGGGCAGAGCGTTATCAAGGCCTCTGTGGATTCTAAGCCCAAGCAAAGCGAGTGGAGTGCTCACGAAGAAGCGAATGATAATGTGATCAAAAGTATGGAAAAATTTGATTTTTGGCAAAATATCGAAAAAGAAGTCAACGCACTCCTAGCCTCCCACAAAGCCGCGCAAATTTCCCCCCCCATCGTCAATGCAAACGCAGGCATTATCATCGTTACGGGCAGTCCCTCGCAGCTGAATTTGGTGCGCGATTATCTTGCAAAGCTAGAACGCCGCCTCAAAAAACAGGTCATCATCGATGTGAGCATCATCGCTGTCAATCTCAACAAAAGCCACTCCAGCGGGATCAATTGGCAGAATTTCAAGCTTGACTTTGCCAGCACGACAGGGGATGGGCAAGGATCCTTCGTGCAGGTGCAAAGCGGTGAGGGTTTTGTGAAAAATTTAGGCTTGAGGGCGAATTTGAATTTCGGCGCGGTGCTTGATTTTCTCTCCCAAAATGGCAAAACGCAGGTCCTATCCAACCCCAAACTCATGGCCCTAAACAACCAGCAAGCCATCATTTCTGTGGGTGATACGATCAACTATCAGGTCAAAGAAAGCTCCAAGGGCACAGAAAGCGGCACTACGGTGAGTGAGAGCTTTAGCAATCATTCCATTTTTGTGGGGATTTTGCTCAGCATTTTGCCCGAAATTTCAGATGAGGGCAGGATCATGCTCCGCATCAATCCAAGCCTTAGCGACTTCAAATACCCCCAGGACAATCAAAGACAAAAGCAGCCCCGCACCATCGCTCCCGATACCATCCAAAAAAAGCTCTCGACTGTGGTTTCTGTGGAGAATAATCAAACCCTCATTTTGGGCGGATTGATTTCAAGAAACGCCATACGAGAGGGCAGTGAGGTGAATTTTTTCTCTAAAATTCCACTTTTGGGGCTGCTTTTTAGCGGCGATGAGCAGGCGAGTAACAGCACGGAAATCATCTTCATCATCACACCCAGCATCGTCGATAATGAAAAAGGCGCACCGGGGCTCAGAGAATTAGGCTTTAAGCATTATGAGTGAGTGGGTTTGTGTCGCGAGTCGGGATAGAATTTTAACCCGCCTTGGGGCGATTAAAAATCAAAGAGGGCTTGTTTTGCTTTTGGGGCGCAGTGGGAGCGGCAAAAGTGCCATGCTTGAGAACTTTGCGCAGCAAAATGACGCGCCAAGATTAACAGACCCCTGCGACAATTTGAAAGATTTTGAGCAAAATTTAAAGCCGCATTTTTGCAAAAATCCCATCTTGCTCGATGAGGTGGGGTTGTATGATGCGGCCCTGCTTGAGCGGGTGAGGATTTACAGCGATGAGAGGCTTTTTATTTTAGGCGCTCATAAAAAGCATAAGCTTTTCAAAAAAGAGCATTTTAAAAGCCGCATTGTTGCGGAATTTGAGCTTTTGCCGCTTTTGCGCGAGGAATTGAGACACTATGTCAAAGAAAAGCATTCGTTGGATTTTGAGGAGAAAGACTTGCGCTGGATTGACAAAATTTGCCGGCACAATTTAAGATCGGTGGATAAAATCCTCAAAACCTTCAAGGAGCTTCGTCCCTTTTGCGATAAGACCCCCGCTCATATCCTGCGCCTTTGTGCCTTGGAAAATCATCTATTGGGCTAGCATGCAAGAAAGAGTGCGAGAGCTTGAGCTGGAGTATCAAAAATATTTAAGAAAAAGGCTTTTTAAGGGCGCATTTTTGGGAATTTTATGCTTGGGATTGGGCTTGGGTTTTTATTGGGGCCTTGAAATTTACGCGCATCAAAAATATTTGAATGCGAAACTCCTCGAAGAAAAAAAGCATTGGCAGGCAAAAATAACCGAGGCAAAAATCGAGCAAGAAAAAATGAGGCTGCGCCAAGAAAAATTCAAGCAAGAAGCGCAAAATTCAAACCCAAAAGAACAAAATCCTCCCCCTCCAAACCCTCCCAAAGTGCTGATAAAATCGAGCGTTTTTGACACCCTGAGCCTGAAAAGGTCCTATTATCAAAGTCCAAGTTTTGAAAAGGCCCTGATGCTTGCTAGGCTTTATTTGGAAAATAAAAACTATGAAAAGTCCATTTTTTGGTCGTTGAGGGCGAATGAATGGGACAAGAGCGCTAAGGAAAGCTGGCTGCTTTTTGCTAGGGCTAGGGCGGCGCTTACAAGGGGGGGCGAGGCTGAAATTTTAGCGCTTTATGCGCATTATTATGAGGGCATGGAGCTTTCGCAGTGAGGGGCTTGGTCGAGGCGGATCTTGCGGATTGTGCGGACTTTGATAGGGATTTGTGCCGCAAATTTTCCTTTGATTTTTTGCAAAATTTACAAATGCTGCCCCTAGCAAGCGATGCGGATAATATTTACATCGCCTCTTGCAAACCCCTATCTTTAGAGCATTTGGAGGAAATTCAAAATGTCTTTAGGGACAAATTCATTAAAAATGTCTTGAGCGATTCTTACGCGATTGAGAGGCATTTGAACGCCCTGCGCATCGAGGACAGGCTTGAAAAACTGAGCCTCAAGCTCAAGCAAGAATTGGCGCAAAATGCAAAAGAGGACGAGCAAAGCTGCGTGAGCGTGATTTTTGATTTTATTTTAACGGAGGCTCTGGCGCTTAATTCCAGCGACATTCACATCGAAATGCGAGCCCACGATACCCTAGTCCGCTTTCGCATCGATGGAATTTTGAGCTTTTTTTGCGTTTTGGAGGAGGAGGTGTGCCGAGCCCTGATTTTTCATATTAAATTTTTAGCACATCTTAATGTGGCCGAGTCCAGAAAGGCTCAGGATGGTAGTTTTGAGCGGAATTTTAAGGATTGTCAGTATGATTTTAGGATTTCGACCCTGCCGATTTTATGGGGTGAGAGTGTGGTGATTAGGATACTCAAGCACGATATTGCCTTGCTGGATCTTGATGGATTGTGTTTGGATTCTTTTCATCTTCATCTTTTAAAAAGCAAGATCGCACTCCCCCATGGGATGATCCTCATCACAGGACCCACAGGCAGCGGTAAAAGCACGACCCTCTATGCCTGCCTCAACGCCCTAAAATCCATCGAAAAAAAGATCATCACCGCAGAGGATCCCATAGAATACAAACTCCCGCTCATCCAGCAAATCATGCTAAATTCCAAGGCCGGGCTTGATTTTAGCAATGCCCTAAGGGCGATTTTGCGCCAGGATCCTGACATCATCATGATCGGGGAAATCCGCGATGAAGAAAGCCTTGACATAGCGATAAAATCAGCCCTCACGGGGCATCTGCTCCTTAGCACCCTCCACACCAACGACGCCCTTTCCACCCTAGAGCGCTTGATCGACATGGGCGCCAAACCCTACCTCATCGCCTCAGCCCTCAAGCTCATCATCGCCCAGCGCCTCGTGCGAAAGCTCTGCCCCCACTGCAAAGAAAAATCAAAGGCCCACACAGAATTTGAGGGGGAATTCCACACCAGCAAGGGTTGTAAATGGTGCAATTATAGTGGTTTTTTAGGCAGGGAGTTGGTGGGGGAATTTTTGGAGCTTGATGAGGGTCTAAGGGAGCTCATACGCACCAAAGCGGACAAGATGCAAATACTCGCCCAAGCTAGAAAAAATGGCTTTCAAACCATGCTCGAGTGCGGGCTTGAAAAGGCCAGAAAGGGGCGCATCAGCCTTGAGGAGCTTTTGAGGGTGGTGGGATGAGGACCTTTGAGCTGCGCTTTGTCAAAGGGGGTAGGGAGGGCAGGAAGATTTTGCGCGCTAAGGACTTGGCATACGCGCAGGGCAAGGCCCTCAGTCAGGGACTGCAAATTCTGTCCCTTAAGGAAATTTCATCCCCGCAAAAATCCCGCTATAAAAACGAAAATGTGATTTTGTTTTTTAAGGAATTTTCGCTTTTGTTGGGGGTGGGACTGAGTGTGAAAAGGGCCTTAAGTGAGCTTGAAAACGCCTGTGCGAGGGACTTGAAGGCTCTTATCGGGCAGTTACAAATTCAGCTTCATCTGGGACAAAATTTAAGCAAGGCCTTTGAAAGCTCCAATTTGCATCTCAGTCAAAGCGAGCTCACCCTCATCAAAATATCCGAAAATACAGGGAATTTAAGCAAAACCCTCCTGCAAATAGCCCTTTTGAGGGAAAAGCTAAACCTCAGTCAAAAGCGCTTCAAAAAGGCCACGCACTATCCTCTGCTCGTTTTATCCGCATTGATGGGGGCCTTTTTGTTTTTGATGTTTTTTGTCGTGCCGCAGTTTGAGGAGCTTTTTGAAAATTCAAGCCTACCCCTCATCACGCGCATTTTGCTCGGTGGGTATGAATTTTTGCATCATTATCTTGCCCTTTTGGCGTTTGCGTTTTTGGCCGGGATTTTTTTGCACATCCTAGCCCTTAGAAAAAGTCCAAATTACGCCCTTGCGGTGGATTTTTCCCTGCTCAAAATCCCTCTTTTATCTCGCTTCATTCTCTACCATCAGCATTATCATTTTTTCATGATTTTCGCCCTACTTTTGAAAAGCGGCGTGAAGCTTTCTTTGGCCTTTGATTTGGCAAGCTCTGGCGTGAGTAATGGATTTTTACGCTTCAAATTCAGTCAAATCGCCCTTTTTTTGGAGCAGGGCTTGGAGCTAAGCGGGGCCTTCGCGCGAGCCAAGATCTTTGACGAATTGGTTATTTCTCTGCTGAGCACAGCGATGAAAAGCGCCAGATTGGACCTTTTGAGCGAGGAGATTGCGAATTTTTACGCCCAGAGACAAGAGGGACTTTTGGAGCGCTTTTTGACCCTGCTTGAGCCCTTGATGACCCTACTGGTGGGGATCTTGGTTTTATTTTTGGCCTTGGGATTATTTTTGCCCCTGTGGGAGCTTAGTTCGGGAGCGAATTTGCGCTGAGGCATTTTAAAGGTAAATTTATTATCTTTGTTTTAGAATTTCACACTCCATTTCAAAGGCACAAAATGAGCGAAGATTCCCTCCTTTTCGTTTTAAAATACAGCCTTTTCGCCGCTTCATTCAACCCTCCCCTTAAGGTTTGCAATGCTTGATAAAAGGGTCCATTTCTACTACCGACAAATTTTAGAACACCACCCCAACTCCTATTTTGCCGAGGATATGATGAAGGTCATCATCGGCATTGATTGTGAGTATTTGGACGCCAATGCCATGCCCCTTAGCGAATTTAAGGCTCAGTTTTACGCCCATGCCGCGCAGAAGCGACTTTGCGAGTATGCGGGCTTTTTTGGGGTTTTGAGCGCTGATTTTGTGCAGTTTTTTGAGGATCTGCCCCTGTGCGAGCGGGCGCATTATGATTTCCCTCAGTTTTTTTTCGCCAACGCTAGGGCCTATTTGATTTATGAGAAAAACAGCAAAATGTTTTTCAAATTCGGACCCGCGCCCTATTTTGAGCTTTTAGAGCAGGACTTCACCCCGCCCGTGGAGCCTGAGCCTTGTTTTGAAATTTTAAGCGACCTAAGGCGCGAGAAGCAAGAATTTTTGCAAATGGTACGAAGGGCTAAGGACTATCTTTTGAGCGGGGACATCTTTCAGGTGGTTTTAAGCCAGCAGCTTTGCATCCAGCACAATATCCACCCCTTCACCTTCTACCAGACCCTAAGCGAGGAAAATCCCAGCGCCTACATGTTCTATTTCCCCACGCCTTACGGGGTTGTTTTGGGATCTTCGCCCGAGCTTGTTTTGCGGATCAAAAATAGGGAAATTTTCATAGCTCCCATCGCAGGGACGCGAAATTTAGACCCCAGCAGCGACCTCGCCCAGCTTGAGGCGGAGCTTTTGCGTGATGAAAAAGAGCTTTGCGAGCATAGGATGCTTGTGGATTTGGCGCGCAACGACCTGTCCAAATTTGGCCACAATGTGCGCGTGGAAAAGCTTTTTTCCGTCCTGAAAAGCAAATTCGTCATGCATCTTGTGAGCGAGGTTTATGCGACCATGAGGGAGGGGGCTAGCATTTTTGATGTGATGGGGGCCGTTTTCCCAGCGGGGACCCTAAGCGGCGCGCCCAAAATCAGAGCCCTGCAAATCATTGCCGAGCTTGAGGGACTTGATCGCGGCGTTTATGGCGGCGGGGTAGGTTTTTTGCATTTTAATGAAAATGTCATGCTAGCCATCATCATCCGCTCGGCTTTTTTCAAGGACAACAAAGCCTTCATTGCAAGCGGGGCGGGCATCGTGCTAAAAAGCGACCCCGAGAAAGAATACGCCGAAATTTGTGCCAAGAGAAGAGCCCTGCTTGCTAGCTTTGAAAGGCTAGCCAAATGATTGTTTTGATCGATAATTACGACTCTTTTGTGTTTAATATCAAGGCCATGCTTGAGCTTTTGAGCGGGGATGAAATTCGCATAGTGCGTAACGATAAAATCAGCCTTGAGGCGCTAAAAGCCCTCCGCCCCAGCCACATCATCCTAAGCCCCGGCCCCAAGCATCCCAAAGATAGCGGCATTTGCCTTGAAATTTTTAGGGCCCGGCTTGAAATTCCCGTGCTTGGCATTTGTCTTGGGCATCAGGCTTTGGGGCTTAGTTTTGGCGCGAAAATCAGGCCCCTAGCCCGTCCCTGCCACGCCGAGTCCTCCACCCTCACAATCTTAGAGCGAAGGGCTATTTTTGAGGATTTGCCGCAGAATTTTAAGGCGATGCGCTATCACTCTTTGGAGGTGGATGATTTGAGCCCTGAGCTTGAGCCTTTGGCCTTTAGCGAGGATGGGGTTTTGATGGCGATGGGGCATAAAACCCTGCCTTATTTTGGGGTGCAGTTTCATCCGGAGAGCTATTTTAGCGAGTATGGTTTGAAAATTTTATCCAACTTCATCCAGCAAAAAGCGCCTTCAAAAGACGAGCGCCCGAGCCTTAGCCCCTACCTGCATAAGCTCAGCGAAGGGCGGGGTTTGGAAAATGAAGATTTTGCGCAAATTTGTGAGCGCATTATGGCGAAAAATTACGAGCCTTTGCAGCTAGCCGCCTTGCTCATTTTGATCACAGAAAAATCCCTCAACGACAAGTCCCTAAGCGCCCTGGTGCGAAACATCCTGCGCTATTCTAAAACCTTCAGCGATGAGAGCGAGATGATCGATCTTTGCGGCACGGGCGGGGATGGCTTTAAAAGCATCAATGTCTCCACAGCCAGCGCCTTCATCCTCGCTAGCCTTGGCGTCTGCGTGGCAAAACACGGCAACAAAGCCATCTCAAGCGCTAGCGGCAGCAGCGATGTTTTGGAGGCCTTGGGTGTGAAAGTGGCGCCAAATTTGGAACAGGGACTCAAAACGCTAAGAGAAAAGGGGCTCAATTTCTTCCACGCGCCCCTTTTCCACCCCCTGCTAGCCGAGCTAAGGGAGCTTCGCACTAGGCTTGGAGTGCGGACGGTTTTTAATGTGTTGGGCCCCCTCTTGCATCCCAATCTCAAGCTCAAATACCAAATGATGGGCAACTACCACGCGCCCGTGCATAGGCTTTTGGCTGAGGTTTTGCGCGCGCTTGGGCGCAAGAGGGCCTTGGTGGTGCGGGGGTGCGATGGCATGGATGAGCTGAGTATTTGCGATGAGAGCAGGGTCGCGGAGCTGCGCGAGGGCGTGATTTATGAATACAACATCTCCCCCGAGCAGTTTGGCTTCAAAAGGGCCTTTCATGATGAAATCGCCGGCGGCAACCCTGCGCAAAATGCTGCGGATTTGCGCGGGATTTTAAGCGGGAAAATTCACGGCGCAAAACGTGATATTGTGGTGCTTAATGCGATGTTCGCCCTTTACACAGCCGATAAGGCCCCAAGTCCGCAAAGCGCGAGGGAGCTTGTGGAGAGGGCGCTGGATGAGGGCAGGGTGTGGGATTATTTTAGGAATTTTAATGGCGAAGCTTAAAATTTGCGGGCTGAAAAATTTGGAGCAGGTGGGGCAAATCGCTGCTTTGAATGTTGATTTTTTGGGTCTGATTTTCGCAGAAAGTCCCAGACAGGTGCGCGAGGATGAGGCTGGGAATTTAGCCGGGCTCATCCATAAAAATCACAAAAAAGCGGTGGGGGTTTTTGTGGAGGAGGGTTTGGAGCAAATTTTAAGCCTAGCAAGGAACGTGGGCCTTGATGGGGTGCAAATTTACAGGAGGATCACGCCGCGAGAATTTGAGGCCCTGAGGGCGGCGGGGCTTTTTGTCTGGCAGGCTTTGAGCGTGGGGGAGAGGCTTGATTGGGGGGATGAAATTCATGCGGACCTTGTGCTTTTGGATGCGAAGGGGGAATTTAAGGGGGGCAATGGGGTGCGCTTTGACTGGGCTCTGCTGGAGGGGCTGAGGGGCGACTTCATCCTAGCGGGGGGCATAGGGGTGCATAATGTCAAGGAGGCTCTGGCCACGGGCGCTGCTATCATCGATGTCAATTCGGGCGTGGAGAGTGCGGCGGGGGTGAAGGATGTGGCCAAGATAAAAGCATTGATAAAGGAGATGGGAAGATGAAGCGCTATTATGGGGAATTTGGGGGGCAGTTTTTGCCTGAGAGTGCGATGTTTGCTTTGAGTGAGCTGGAGGCGGGATTTTTGAAATTCCGCAAGGATAAGGGCTTTAAAAAAGAATTGTCCGCCTTGCTGAAAAACTATGTCGGGCGCCCCACGCCGCTTTATTTTGCGAAAAATTTGAGCCAGAAATACGGGCATGAAATTTACCTCAAAAGAGAGGATTTGAATCACACGGGAGCGCATAAAATCAACAACGCCCTCGCCCAAGCCCTCCTAGCCAAAAAAATGGGAAAAAAGAAGGTCATCGCAGAAACGGGCGCCGGTCAGCACGGGCTTGCCACGGCCACAGCGGCGGCACTTTTGGGACTTGAGTGTGAAATTTTTATGGGGGAGGTGGATGCGCAAAGGCAGGCCCTGAATGTCTATAAAATCGAGCTTTTAGGTGCTAGGGTCCATGCCATCACGAAGGGACTTAGGACGCTCAAGGAGGCGACTACGGCGGCGATTGGGGCCTGGGTGAGTGATTTGGAGAATTTATTTTATGTGGTGGGCTCGGCCGTGGGGCCCTACCCCTACCCGCAGATGGTTACGCATTTTCAAAGCATCATCGGCAAGGAATGCAGGGCCCAGCTTAAAAAATGCGCCAAAAAGCCAGACATCATCATCGCGGCCGTGGGTGGGGGTAGCAATGCGGCGGGAATTTTTTATGAATTTTTAAAGGACGAGAGGGTGAGGCTCATCGGCGTGGAGGCAGCGGGACTGGGTGTGGATACGCCCTACCATGCCGCGACACTCACGCGGGGCAAAACGGGCATCATCCACGGGATGAAGACGAAGGTTCTTCAGGATGAAGCGGGGAATATTTTGCCCGTGCATAGCATTTCTGCGGGGCTTGATTATCCGGGTGTGGGGCCCTTGCATGCGCATTTGTGCGCGAGTGGAAGGGGTGAGTATGTGGCGGTGAGTGATGATGAGTGCGTGAGGGCCTTGAAGGAGCTTTGCAGGGAGGAGGGGATCATCCCGGCGGTGGAGAGCGCGCACGCTCTAGCGCATTTGAAGGAGCTTTGCGCGAATTTGAAGAAAAAAAGCGTGATAGTGGTGAATTTATCGGGCAGGGGGGATAAGGACATGCAGACGATTAGGGACTATAAAAAGGGGACGATTTATGGTTGATTTTAGGAAATTTTACAAAGAAAAGGCCAATGTGGCCTACGCGGTGATGGGCTATCCTAGCCTGGAGGTGAGCGGGGAATTCATCAAGCGACTGGGGGAGTGCGGAGTGGATATTTTGGAGCTGGGCGTGCCCTATAGCGATCCCATCGCTGATGGTGAGCTCATCGCGCAAGCGGCAGCTAGGGCCCTGGAGCTGGGCGTGGGACTGGGGCAAATTTTTGAGCTTTTGGAGAGGGTGGAGACGGATAAGGCCTTGGTATTTATGGTGTATTATAATGTGATTTTTTCCTACGGGCTGAGACGCTTTGTGAGGGAGGCTAAGAGGGTTGGAATTTGTGGACTGATCGTGCCTGAGCTGAGTTTTGAGGAGAGTGGGCCCCTGCGTGAGGAGTGCGATAGCTGCGGCATAGCTCTGATCACGCTTGTGAGTGTAACCACGCCGAAAGAGAGGATGAAAAAGCTGGTGAAAAATGCGCGGGGCTTCATTTACCTTTTGTCCTATGCGGGGCTGACCGGGGGAAAGAGCGGGGAGTATGGGGCGCTGGAGCGCAAGGTGGCTGAGCTTAGGGAGATGACCTCTTTGCCGATTTTTGTGGGCTTTGGCGTGAAGGATAATGCGGATGTGAGAGCCATCCATAAAATCGCCGATGGGGCGATAGTGGGCACGAGCGTGGTGCGGGAATTTGAGAGCGAGGATGTGGATCTTTTGGTGGAGAGGGTTGGGAAAATATTTAAGGCCTGAGTTTAAAATTTACTTTGTATTATTATAATGACCTGAATTTTATTTTAAGGATGAGGCTATGGTGAAAGTTTTGGAGTACTCCATCACGCATTTTTGCGAGCATATTTTGAAGTTGCATCTACAAAAGGCCGAAAATATAGGAGGTGAGCTGTATGGAGCCTCCATCCCCATCGAGGGCGAAAATGTCGACGCTTATCATTTTTATCTTTTTTTCCCTGAGGAAATTTTGAAAAAATTTGCCGATGTTTTGGTGAGCAATCACAAATTCAAAGAGGACAATTGGTGCGATTTGTCCAAAGAATGCGCCAATCAAATCATAGGCTATGCGAAAAATTTATTCAACGATGGTAGGGGGAAGGGTGTGTATAAATTGGGCATTCCTGAGTATCTTGGCCGGGTGGATTTTTCAAAGATCGTTTTGGATGAGGCCTTGAGCTATGAGCTTGATGGGTATTTTTTTAGAATAGGCTTCATCAAAATATGAAGGATGACTTGGGGCAGGATGTGCATGGCCTCTTGCAATCTTATGAGGACATCTTAGATATCACGGTGGAATTTGTCAGTGAGCTTGGCACGACCAATATGAGCGTGGCGGAGCTTTTGAGGCTGGAGGTTGGCTCGGTGATCGACCTTGAAAAGCCCGCTGGAGAGAGCGTGGAGCTGTATATCAATAAAAGAATTTTTGGCAAGGGTGAGGTGATGGTTTATGAGAAAAATCTCGCCATTAGGATTAATGAAATTTTAGATTCCAAAACGGTTTTGCAATACTTCAAAAAAGAAATTTGATGCGGGGGATATTTTTTTTGCTTTTTGCTCTGCCTTTGTTTGGGGTGCGTTTGATCGACTATAATATTTACGATAGAAATGACCGCGTCGATTTGATGCTTTCTTTTGACGGGGCCTATGAGGGTAGGATTTCGCAGAGCAAGAATGGCGATTTCACGCTTTTGAGCTTTGAAAACCTCGAGGCCAAAAACGACCTTAAGACTCTAAATTCCAAGCTTGTGGATAAAATTCAAATCACGCACAAGGACAACAAAACCTTCATCATGTTTCAAAACAAAAAAAAGCTTGATTTTTCCATCAGTTCTGTGAATGATAAATTTGGAGTTCGCATCCGTGCTTTGCCAGCTGGGAAAATTTTGAGCGAAAAAAAGGTCAGTGTTTTGGATGATAATCAAACCCTAACTCAGGCTAAAAATCCAAATTTAAAAGACTACGATTACACGACTTATATTTTGGTGGTGCTGGTTTTAGTGCTTTTGCTTTTTGCTTTGTGGTGGCTTAAGAGGACGAAGGGGGGTGAGAGCGGGGATTTTCGTCTCAAATTTCAAAGGGGCTTGGATAGGAATAATCGATTGATGGTTTTGGATTACGAAAATAAGCGCTATGTTTTGATTGTCGGAGCGTCCAATTTGCTTTTGGAGAGCAGGGAGCTTTTGCAGGATGAGCGCACAGAGGACAAAGAGAAAAATTTCGACTCGTTTTTTGAGGAAAACAAAAGAAAAATTCAAAACCTCATTTTAGAAAGGCAGAGGAAAACTTAGGGCCTTTGATTGATAGCTAGGGCTATGATGGTGGGCTTGGCGATTTTTTTCAACTCATCTTGGGGCAGATTGAGCCTTTTTGCAGGGCTGTAGATGTATAAGGTATTATTAAGAAATTTAAACTCAACCCCGTCCTCATGAATGTTTTTAGCAAGCCCCAGCATGAAACCCAGCCAAATGACAATCTTGATGTGCGGTAGTAGGGCGGTTAGCGGGTCGTTGTTGTAGGGATTTGGCTTTTTTCCATTGAGCTTGATGAGGCTTGCGATGAGGGCCTTGTCTTGGTGAGAAAATCCATAATTAAGCCCCCCCAAAATAAAATGCGCCGCATGTTCATTGGCGAAATAAAAATTCAAGCACTCCCCAATATGACAGAGCTTGGCTGCGGTGAGTAAGAGGTGCTTGTATCTGTGATCCAAGCCGTGAATTTCTCGCAAAATCTCAAAAATTTTCGCAGCAAAATATGAGGTTTTGTAACGAAGCTCCTTTTTTAAAAATCTATCTTGAAGGGATCTTAAGCTGGGATTAAAATTATGAGGGAAGCGACTTGCAGGCCTTAATAAATCTTGCAAATAAACCCCCTCGCGAATCCCAACTCCGCTTGTGATAATCCTCCTTGCACCGAGTTTTTGGGCGATTTTGACAAAGATCAAGGCCCCCTCTTTAATCGTATCAAAGCGGTCTCTTTTGATGCCGCAATTTATCAGGGCGTCCGTGTTTGAATTTAAAATCTTTAAAATATGGCCTTTTTCTTTCTTAAAATCGTAACAAAAGTCGTGGAGATTTTTGAGGGCGTAGGAATTTTTTTGCATGATGGAGTTGGAGATGGCCCTCAAGCTCCCGCCTATCGCGATGAGGTTGTGATTGCTAAAATGAGGGGGGATGCGCTCCAGCAAGGGCTCCAAAAAAGCATCCAGAGCGTCCAGCTTATCCGCATCATAAAAAAGCTCCTTAAGCCTCACCGTGCCAATGTCTAGGGATATACAATCGATGATTTTGTTGTTTTTGATGAGGCACAGCTCACTGGAGCCGCCGCCGATGTCTAAGGTTGTGGCGTCCCCAAAGGGACTTAGCAAATTCAAAGCCGCCAATCCACCCAAGTAGCTTTCATTTTTGCCATCAATGCAGCGAATGTTTAGCCCCAATTTGTCTTTGATTCTCTTGATAAAGTCTTTAGAATTGGGTGCGTCCCTTAAAGCGGAAGTGCCGACGATGAGTATTTTGGCACATTTATGCCTCGCGGCGCATTCTTTGAAAAAGCCCAAGGCCTCTTCAGCCCTTTGCATGGCGCTTTCTTGGAGAATTTTGCCGTTGTTGTATGCGTTTTCACCCAGCCGCACCCTCCTTTTAAATTCTGCCGCAGTGTAAAAACCATAACGGGATGTTTTTTCAAAAACTATCATTCTTATGGAATTAGAACCCAAATCTATAACGGCAGTTTTTTTTGCCATTAAAATTCTCGGTTACGATTTTTAAGCCGCAATTCCTCTATGCTTTCCACATTATTAGGATCGGGCACAATGCACTCATAAGGACAGGCGACTATGCAAACAGGCTCGGAAAAATCATTAACGCACTCAGAGCACAAATCAGGATCGATCACATAAATGGGGCTGTTTTCATAAATCGCACCATCCGGGCACTCCTCCCTACAAGCATCACAACACACGCAATCTTTGGTTATCAAAAGAGACATCGCTCACCCTTTCAAATAAAAAAGCTTATACAATAACAAGGTTAAAAATTCCGCGTCAAAATGGAATTTTAAGATTTTTTAGAAAAACAAAAACGGTAGCCCCTGCGACGCACCGTTTCTATGGTAGAGATGTCTAGGGGCTTGTCCATTTTTTGGCGGATTTGATTGATGGCCACCTCGATGACATTGGGGGTTACTAGCTCGGGCTCCTCCCAAATCGCATCCAAAAGCTGCTCTTTGGAAACGATCTGATCGGAGTGTCTGGCCAGATGCGTGAGGACCTCAAAGGGCTTGCCTTTGAGCTCGATATCCTGCCCCTTGTAGGTGATTTTTTCCTCATCGGGATCGATGATCAGATCTTCAATCTTGATCACATTCGTACCACCAAGCCTCAGCCTAGCCTCAATCCTAGCCAAAAGAAGATCATAATCCAAAGGCTTTTTGATGAAATCATCAGCCCCAGCCTTCAAGGCCTTAAGCTCATTTTCTTTGTCATTCTTAGAAGAAATGACAATCACGGATGTTTTGGGCGATTTTTGTTTGATGGTGTGAATGAGATCCGCGCACTCGCCATCGGCAAGAGTCCAGTTCGCCAAAACGAGGTTATAATGCCTGATTTCAATAAAATACTCGCTATCTTTAAAATTCTCCGCAGAGTCGGTTTGATAGCCAAATTTATTAAGATTATCTATGATGGTTCTGTTAAGACCAATGTCATCTTCCACAACTAAAATTCTCATTTTGCATCCTTTGATTAAAAAATTCTAAAGCGATTTTACGAAACTTAAATTAATGTTTATATAACTTAAAAAAAATTAAAAAAATTCTTGACGCTGGCTCCAACCTCTGCGTTTTTGATGATTTGAGGCTTGAGTGTGGTTATTTTTAAATAATAAATTTGCGGAAAATGTTGTTTGAGTTTCTGGGAGCTTGACCTTAAAGATTCTTCTATGGTTTGGAATTTGTGTTTTTTGTAGATTTTTTTGACGCGTTTTGCGACCTTGGCATAATCCAAAAAATCATTCGCCTTAGCCTTGATCTTCACAATCACAGTCTGCTTTTTTTTGCGTTCAAAGTCCAAAATTCCTATGATGCACTTAAATTTTAGCTTGATTTTTATATGACTTTGCATTCTTCTTTAAAAAACAATCTTTTAATATTGGGTAAATGCTTATACAAAATGATGAAGGCAATGATAAACACAGGCGCGTGCGTGTCGATCACGGGCATGTCGGCGTTAAAAACGAACGAAGCAACGACAAAGGTCGCTAGGGCAATCAGCGATGCCAAGGATGAAATTTTAAACACCCTACCCACAAGAAGCCACACCGCAAAAGCGCTCAAAAGCTCCAAGGGTAAAAGCACTATCATGGCGCCAGCACCCGTAGCGACACCCTTGCCACCCTCAAAAAACAAATAAAGCGAAAAACAATGCCCAAAAACGATCAAAACCGCCACGCTCCAAAGTAAATTTAAATCATAATTTAACAATTTCAAAACCAAAAGGGGCACACAGGCCTTAGAAAAATCAAGCACAATGGTCGCAAAAGCAAGCCGCTTTGCAAGGGCTGGATCGCTTGCCTTAACCACGCGTAAAACATTGGTCGCGCCGATGCTTTTTGAGCCTTGATTTTTGATGTTGATGTTTGCAAAATTTTTGGTCAAAATGAGCCCAAAAGGAACGGATCCCAAAAGATAGGCCATAGCGTAGATGATTAAATTTTCCATTTTTCCCCCGCAACTTTTCAATCTTCTCGATTCTTGCAAAATGAAACGAACAAAATTTAAACGACCCAAACATACCTTTTAGCTGGTTAAAAGCTAGGGGGTTTAAAGCTCGGCGGAGGGTTTTTGCGAGGCGCATTTCACCCCACCGCGATGGGTAAAATTTCAACAAAATATTAGGCCATCAATGAAGCAGTGCCCCAAGCGTAAAAATTAGCGCCCAATCCGCCCCCAAACGCTAAGGCGCGAAATTCTAATGATGCTTGTAAAATGTTTGATTTGCTTTATTTAGGTTAAAATCATCTTAAATTTCAATCAAAAGGGAGCGCTGATGAGACTTTTTGGCACGGACGGAGTTCGCGGCAGGGCGGGGGAATTTTTAGACAGCTTTCTGGCGATGCGTTTGGCGATGGCGGCGGGAATTTATTTTAAAGACAAAACCGTAACGAACAACATCTTAGTCGGCAAAGACACGCGCCGCAGCGGCTACATGATAGAAAACGCCATAGTCTCAGGGCTCACCTCCATCGGCTACAATGTCATCCAAGTAGGACCCATGCCCACCCCAGCCATAGCCTTTTTGACCGAGGATATGCGCTGCGATGCGGGGATTATGATTTCCGCCTCGCACAATCCTTATTTTGATAACGGCATCAAATTCTTTGACTCTCAGGGCAACAAGCTTAGCGAAGAAATCGAGCGCAAGATCGAGGAAATTTATTTTAACGACACCATCATCGAGGCGAACAAGGCAGAAATGGAGCAGATAGGCCGAGCCAAGCGCATCGATGATGTCATCGGGCGCTACATCGTCAGCATTAAAAATTCCTTTCCCAAAACCCTCACCCTAAAGCCCCTGCGCGTGGTTTTGGACACAGCACACGGGGCTGCTTACAGGGTCGCACCGACTATTTTTAGGGAGCTTGGGGCGGAGGTGATCGTGATGAATGAAAATCCCAACGGGCTAAACATCAACGAAAATTGCGGCGCCTTGCATCCTGCAAATTTAGCCCTTGAGGTCAAAAAGCTAAGGGCCGATGTGGGCTTTGCCTTTGATGGGGATGCGGATAGGCTTGTGGTGGTCGATGAGAAGGGGGTCGTGGCCAATGGAGACAGCCTGATTGGCGTCCTAGCCCTTTATCTCAAGGAGCAGGGTAAATTAAGGGCTAGCGTTGTGGCTACGATCATGAGCAACGGTGCGCTGAGGGAATTTTTAAATAAAAACGGCATCGAGCTTGAAACCTGCAACGTGGGGGATAAATTTGTGCTCGAAAAGCTCAAGGCCTGCGGGGGGAATTTCGGCGGGGAGCAGAGTGGGCATATCATTTTTAGCGACTATGCGAAAACGGGCGATGGCCTGATAGCGGCTTTGCAGTTTTCGGCGCTGATGCTTTCAAAGAAAAAAAGCGCGAGCGCCATTTTGGGGCACATCAAGCCCTACCCGCAGCTTTTGAGCAATCTTAAAATTTCACAAAAGAAGGATTTGGGCAAACTTAAGGGCCTGAAGGAGCTCAAGGCCGAGCTTGATAAAAAGGGCATTGCTAGCCTTTTTCGCTACTCAGGCACGGAAAATCTCATCCGCTTGCTTTTGGAGGCTAGGGATCTTAAGCTTTTGGAAAGAGAAATGAAGGGCGTGGAGGCCTTTTTTAAGAAAGCCTTAAATGATTAAACGCTACGGGCTTTTTTGCTCAGCCTTTGCCGGTGTGTTCTTGCTTGATCAGTGGGTGAAATCCCTCACTTTAGCGGGTTTGCGCTGGGAGAGTGCGTATTTTGACCTGACACTTGCTTTCAATAGGGGCGTTGCGTTTTCGATGCTGAGCTTTTTAGAGCATCATCTCAAATACTTGCATTTGGCCATATTGCTTGGGCTTTTTATTTATTTGTTTTGGCAGAAAAAATTTCTAAAAGATCACCGCATCGCCTTTGGCATGATGCTTGGAGCGGGGTGTTCAAATTTGCTCGATCGCTTCATACACGGGGGGGTTGTGGATATGTTTTTTTGGCATAAGGGCTTTGAATTTGCCATTTTTAATGTGGCGGATGTGATGATAAATTTGAGCGTTGCTTTGATTTTGGTGAAGGAATTTTTATGGAGAAAGGGAAAAAATGACAGAATGGATCAATGAATACTACGCATGGATCAAATTCGTGCACTATCTGGGCTTTGTTTCTTGGATGGCGGGGCTTTTTTACCTGCCGCGACTCTTTGTTTATCACGCGGAAAACAAAGACAACGAGGGCTTCGTTCGCGTGGTAAAGCTTCAAGAAGGGCGGCTTTTTTGGACAATCAGCACCCCTGCGATGATAGTGGCCATCATCAGCGGGAGTTTGATGCTTCATGCTCACAAGGAGGTTTTGATGGTGGGGGCGGGTTTCATGCACGCCAAACTCACCTGCGCCCTGCTTTTGATTTTTTATCATTTTCACAATTTCTACTGCCTCAAGGCCCTAGCGAAGGATGGCTGCAAAAAAAGCGTCCGCTATTTTAGAATTTATAATGAAATTCCCACGCTTTTATTCATCATCATCGCGCTGATGATGGTCGTGCGCCCCTTTTAATCGTGCTGCATACTCAGGGCGCTGAGGGGCTGGACCCTCTCCCTCATAATGTCTATAAAGTCCTTGTTTTTAAGCCTCGCATCATCCCTAAACACTGCCCTTACGAGATCCATCCCCGTGTAAAAATCCTTCATCAAAACGACAAAAAGATATTTGCCAAATTCTGTGCTGGTGAGCGTGCTGCCCCTTTGCGCTATCGCCTTAGCCGTTTTAAGCCCCAAAAGCTCGATGAAAAGCTCTTTTTCCAAATCACAATTTAGCGTTTTATTGAAGGCATCCACTTCGATCTTCCCCGCAAAAATTTCAGTCAAAAAGACATATTTTACGATTTCTTTTCGTGAAAATTTCGCCCTAGCGATGTTGGCATTTTGTTTTTCTTTGATGAGTTTTGCGTAGTGATTGAGGTTGAAGGCATTGATCAAAAGCTCCCCGTTTAAAAAGCTAAACGCCCCGCTTCCCACGCCTAAATACTCATGATGAGAGCTGACATATTCGTCGTTGAGCTTGTTTTGGCTTGTTGAAAAGGACCAGCCATTATTTTGCTGATAGTCCTTGAAAAAATCGCAAATGATTCGATAAAAAGCGAATTCGTTATCCTTCACATCCACGCCCAAGGCCTTAGCGATGCTCTCTTGGGTGAGGTTTGATTTCATCAGGGGGTAGGTGGTGATTTGCTGCGGGGCTAAATTTTTAGCGATATTAAGGTCGTTTAAAAGCTGCCCTTCGCTTTGTCCGGGGAGATTGAAGATCAAATCAATGCTAAAAATCGGCAAAATCCCCAAGGCCTTAGAAATTTTTTCTTGCAATTCCTTGCTCGAGCCAAATTTATGATATCTCGCGACCTTTTTTAAGGTCTCATCATCAAAGCTTTGGATCCCACAACTTAGCCTGTCGATCACGCCCTTGAACATAGCGAGCTTATCGGGGACGATGTGGTTGGGATCGCTCTCGCAAGAAATTTCCTTGATGCTGAAAAGCTTTTTACAAAGCTCAAGGGTTTTTAAAAGCTCCTCCTCATTGATGAGGGTCGTCCCTCCGCCCACATACATGGAGTCAAAGTCAAAGCCCCGCTCCTTGATGATGCGAATCTCCTGCCTTAAATTTTCAAAATAGGCCCTAGCCAAGTTCTCATCGTAGTAGTATTTGTGAAAGCTGCAATAAGGACAAAAGGTATGGCAAAATGGGATGTGGGCATAGAGCATGTAGCTTTTTTCTTTTTGAGGCGTCTTGCTTTGCGGCTCTTTCAAAAGCTCGACATTAAAGCCCCTTGCTAGAGATTTTTGCATCATGAGATGTGAGTATTTCAAAGCCAAATTTTGGATAAAATTCATCGTTTTGCCTAGATTTTGAAAATGAAGCCCAAACTTTAGCAACTTTCTCCAGAATAAAATCTTAAATTTTTCGCCCCCCGTTTGATTAAATGCTATAAAATGAAAGAAATTTTAAAACAAGGAGCAGCCCGATGGATAGGGATAAAATTATAGAAAATCTCAACGCGCTATTGAAGCAAAGGGCCGAATTTTACGCCTTTTTTGACGCCCATCTTCAAAAGCTTGAAAACACGGACATTTTTGATTTCAAAGCAGCAAAGGATCTGAGGGCTGAGGAGGTTTATAGACAATTTTATCATTTTGATTACGCGATGAGAAAGCTGCTTCCAGCCATTTTTAAGGCCTATGAAATCAATCCCTCCAAGGATCTAAGCAACGCGCTTTAAGGGACTCAGTCCCCATTTTTGTCCGCCCTAAAGCCCCCGCCAAAGGCCTTAATCACATCAACGATAGCATTAGCCACCGCATATCTTGCGTTGGAAAAAGAAATCTTAGCCTCCAGCAAATTCCTCCTAGCGTCCAAATATTCACCAAGCCCGATGGCCCCGCTTTCATAGCGAGCCATAGCGAGGGCGTGAATTTTTTCCTGAGCCTTGAGCAGGGCCTCGTGGTTTTCATAATTTTGCAGGCTTGTTTTTCGCCGTGAAAGGGCAAAACGCACCTCCGCAAAGGCTGTTTTGAGCGTGTTTTCATACGCAACAAAGGCCGCATCTTTGCTGAGTTTGGCCAAATTTACATTTTGATAAATTTCCCCCCAGTGAAAGATGGGCATCAAAAACTGCCCCCCCACACTCCACGATTGGCTGCCATTTTTCACCAAGCTATCCAAATCCCCACTCTCAAAGCCCAAAATTCCCGTCAAAGAAAGGCTGGGCAAAAACGCGCTCCTGGCCACGCCCACGAGGTAATTTTGCTGCACCAGTTTTTCCAAAGCCGCGGCGATGTCGGGACGCTGGAGCAGGATGGTGCTTGAAATTCCCTCAGGCAAGGACCTCGCAAAGCCCTCAAAGTGCTGATATTCCTCCTCATTGTAAAGCACATCATCAAGATCTTGCGCAACGAGAATTTTCAAGGCCCTGACCCATTCCTCTTTCGCATCCACGGCCGCTGTGTATCGCGCCCTCACGCCCTCAAGCTCGGCCCTGCTTTGCGCCCATTCATAGTCCGAAATAGCACCCACCTCATACTGCGCCTGCCTCAGAGCGTGAATTTGCGTATAATCCTCCAGACTCATTTTGAGAATTTTTAGATTTTCATAGGCATTGGCGCTGTTGAAATAAAGCTGAACGACCTTAGCGATGATGGACAGCCTAGCCGCCTCATAGTCAAATTCTCCAGCCCTCACCCCCGCCGCGGCCGCGCCAAATTTGTCGCGATACTTCCCCCACAAATCCACCTCATAGCTTAAATTCAATCCCATTTTAAAGTCATTGCCATAGTTGAAATTCCCCGTGCGATTTGCGGGAGCGTTGATGGCGCTTTTGTTCCTGCTAGCCCCAGCACTGCCATCAAGCTTGGGCAACAACTCGCTCCTACTGATGCCAAGCTCGGCACTAGCTCTTTCTAAATTGATAGCGGCAAGCCTTAAGTCCGCATTGTTTTTGAGGGCCTTTTCGACGAGGGCGTTTAGCCTCTCATCGCTAAAATCCCTCCACCATTCTTTGGAAAAATTTACAGGCCCCTCCGTGCTTGTGAAATTCGCATCCTTGAGGTCCAGACTGGGCTTGAGCGAACAAGCGCCCATAAAAAAGGCGAGAAAAATCCACAAAATACTACGCATTGGCCCCACTCCTCTTTTTGTCAATCCAAGCGTTAAGGCTTTCCAAAAGGTAAAAAAACAACGGCACGAAGAAGATCGCCAGGGTCGAGGCCGCGAGCATCCCTCCGATGAGACCCGTGCCAAGAGCGTGGCGGGCGGCACTTCCTGCCCCGCTTGAAAGCACGAGGGGTAAAATTCCTAAAGTGAAGGCCAAAGAGGTCATCACGATGGGACGAAAGCGCAGTTTTGCCGCCTCAACGGAGGCCTCAAAGATGCTCTTGCCCCTCAGATGCGCCTCCATGGCAAATTCCACGATGAGGATGGCGTTTTTCGCCGAAAGTCCCACGAGCAGGAGTAGGCCTGTTTGAAAATACACATCGTTGTAAAAATCCCGCGCCCATATGAAGAGCAAAGAACCAAAGAGCGCGAATGGCACGGCGGTGATGACGGCTAGGGGCATGAGCCACCTCTCATACTGCGCGGCCAAAATCAAAAAGACAAAGATCATCCCCAAGACGAAGGCCACCGTGCCTGTGTTTGTGTTCGTAGCCTCTTGATAGGAGGTGCCTGACCAGGCCAGGGTGTAATCCTCGCCCAAATTCTCGCCGACAAGCTCCTCCATCACCGCCATGGCCTGCCCTGAACTGTATCCGGGGGCGGGTGAGCCCTGAACTTGCGCTGCGGGAAAGAGATTGAAGCGCTTCACATCATCAGGACCCGCGCTATTTTTGAGCGTGAGGATGGAATCAAGAGCGATCATTTTGCCATCGTTTGACTTGACAAAGATATTTTTAAGAGCCTCGCCGGTGTTTCTAAAATCACCCTTAGCACGGACATTAACTTGAAAATTCTTACCCAAAAGGGAAAAGTCATTGACATAATAGGTCCCCAAGGTCGCATTGATGGTGGTGAAGACATCTTCAAGATTGAGCCCGTAAAGCTTGAGTTTGTCGCGGTTGATTTCTAATTTGAGCTGCGGGAAATTGGTATCCAAAGTGGTTCGAACGCCCACAAGTTCTTTTCTCGCGTTTGCGGCTAGGATGAGCTTGTTCACATCCTCTTGTATGGCCTCGTAGCTCTTGCCGCTTCTATTTTGCAAATACATCTCAAAGCCGCCCGTGATACTCAGCCCGGGTATGGCAGGAGGGTCCAAAAAATAGCTCTGGGCTGTGGGATTGAGGAAGTATTTTGCGTTGAGATTTTTGACAAGCTCAAAGGAGCTGACGTTCCTATCCGCCCAGTCTTTGAGCCTGATGAAGAGGGCGCCTGTGTTTTCTTTTGGCGAGCTGGTGAAGAGGTCAAAGCCGATGAGAGACACGCTGGAGTCCACTCCGTTGAGCTGGGCGATGTCGTTTTTCGCCATGCTGTCAATGAATTCTACCGTTCGGTGCAAGGACGCGGCGGCTGGGAGGTTGATGATGGACATCACCATGCCCTGATCTTCTTGCGGCACTAGGGACTTTGGCACGGAGAGGAAAAGATAAATCGTAGCCGCTAACATGAGAGCAAAGAGCAAAACAAAGCGGAGAATTCTCCTTAAAATATAGGCCACTCCCGCGCTGAAAACGCTGGTTGAACGATCGAAAAAATCGTTGAATTTTTTGACGACATAAAAGGGCTCTTTGGTGGTCCTTTTCAAAAATAAGGCGCACAGGGCGGGCGTGAGCGTGAGGGCGACGAAGCCTGAGATGGTTACGGAGATGGCTAGGGTGAGGGCGAATTGCTTTTGAATTTCACCGATGAAGCCTGAGATGAAAGAAACGGGGATGAAGACCGCACAAAGCACCAAAACGATGGAAATGACAGGGGAAAAAACCTCCCCCATCGCGGCGATGGTGGCGTCTTTTACGGAGATGGTGGGATCATCGTGTAAAATTCTATCCACATTTTCCACGACAATGATGGCATCATCAACCACGATGCCGATGGCCAAAATCAGGGCGAAGAGGGTCAGGAGATTGATACTAAAGCCCAGCAGGTAAAGCCCCGCAAAGGTCCCCAGCAAGGATACGGGCACGGCTATCATCGGGATGAGGGTGGCGCGGAAATTTTTCAAAAACATATACATCACAATCACGACCAAAATCAAAGCCTCAACGAAGGTTTTTATCACCTCAGAAATGGAAGCCTTAACGAAGGTCGTGGTGTCGTAGGGCACGGCATACTGCAGGCCCTGCGGGAAATTTTTAGCAAGCTCCTTCATCTTTTCATCGATCAACTTAGCGGTGTTGATGCTGTTGGCGCCTGATTGGAGATTGATGATGATGGGCACGGCCTCCTTGCCGTTAAAGCGCCCTTGCGAGGAGTATTTTTGTGAGCCAAGCTCGATCTGAGCGACATCCTTCAGGCGCAAAAACGAGCCGTCCTCATTGACCCTTAGGATGACATTGCCAAATTCTTGGGAATTTTGAAGGCGACCCTGCATCGTGATGGAATAGACGAAGGGGGACTTTTCTGCTACGGGCTCCTCGCCGATTTTGCCCGTGGCGTACTGAGCATTTTGCTCTCTAATGGCCGCTAGGACTTCTTTGGCGGTGATTTGAAATTTATTCAGCAGGGTGGGATCCAGCCAAACACGCATCGAATAATTCTTCTCCCCTATGGCAAAGGCATCCCCCACGCCCGGGACCCTTTTGATGTCATCGAGCACATTGAGGGAGATGTAATTGTAAATATCCACCGCATCCATCGAGCCATCATCCGAATAAAGCGAGATGATTTCCAAAATGCTCGAGTTGGAATTCCTCACCGTAACGCCTAATTTCCTAACATTCTCGGGCAGTTTTGCCGTGGCGGATGAAATTCTGTTGTTGATATTCACGGTGGCTTGGTTAGGGTCTGTGCCGATGTCAAAATAAGCGGTGAGGCGCATTTGCCCGGAGGTGGATGAGGTTGATTCCAAATAAATCATATTCTCCACGCCATTGATCGCATCCTCGATGGGGATGGCTACGGTTTCGGCGATGGTTTTGGCGTCAGCTCCGGAGTAGGTCGCGCTCACGCTCACCGTGGGCGGGGTGAGGGTGGGATACTGCTCCACGGGCAAAGAAGCAAGCCCAATGCCCCCCGCCAAGGATATGATGATGGCGACAACGGAGGCAAAAACGGGCCTTTCTATGAAAAATTTAGAAAACATCACCGACTCCCAGCTTCCACGACCTTAGCGCCCGGCCTGATTTGCTTGAAGCCGCTGGTGATGATCTTATCGTTTTCCTTCAGGCCCTGATCCACGATGATGCTTTCGTTATCTTGATAGACGATGTGGATGGGGGTTTTGACTACTTCCCCATCCACTAGGGTGTAGACGAAGACCTCCTCTTGATTTTGCAAGAGGGCGATTTTTGGAATTTTAAAGCCGTTTTTTTGTGTGAAACCCTGAGATTCTACCTGGGCGAAAATTCCAGGCAGCAGAGTGCCGTTTTGATTATCAAAGGCGGCTTTAGCCTTCACGCTCCCGCTTTTTGCGTCAATGACAGAATCGATAAAGGTCAAATTCCCCTCCACCACATCAGCACCTAATTTTAATTCAACCTTAAGATTATCCACCTGCCACCTGCCATCTTGCAAATTGCGATCAAGCCTGAGTTTGTCGGTATCTGAAATGTAAAAATCCGCGTAAATGGGGTTCAAATTCGTTACCCGCACGAGCTCGGTATTGCTAGCGCTCACATAATTTCCCACATTCACCAAGGCATCGCCGACCATCCCATCAAAGGGCGCTTTGATCTCCGTGTGGGCCAGATCGATCCTGGCGCTCTCAAGCTCGGCTCTGGCGCTGGTGAGGTTGGCCTTTGCGCTGTTGAAGGCGGCGAGGGAGTTGTCGTATTCCTTTTGCGAGATGGCTTTTTTGCTTAAAAGGAGCTTATTTCTTGCGAATTCTTTCTTGGCATTTTCGTAGTTTGCCCTCGCGGTGAGGGCCTTACCATAGGCTATATTGACGCTGGCCTGAAATTTATCCGGCTCGATCAAAAAAAGCTTTTGCCCCTTTTTAACCCTGTCGCCGGGCCTGAAAAACTGCTCCCTTATCACCCCGCTCACCTGAGGCTTGATGATGACGTCCAAATCGCTCACAAGCTCGGCAGGATAGCTAAAGCTAAGGGCGAGATCCTCAGCCCTTGCCGTGAAAGTACTCACAGGCTGTGGCGGCAGCGTCCTAGCCGCCTCATCCTCCTTAGAGCAGGCACTGAAAAAGAGGCTTGCGCCGAGGAAAATGAGGGCGTGTTTTTTAAAATTTTTCATCGTAAATTGCCTTGTTGTTTTTAAAATTCGCAAAATCATCGCTTTTAAAATAGTAATTTTAATTACAATTTTAAAAGCCCATTTTAAAATAAATTTGATTAATCAAGGGTAAATTTTACCCGCCTCTTTGATGCTATTGAGAAAAAAATCGCTCACAAATTTCACATGCCTTTCCTGCTCTTTTTTGCTCATAGGGGGCAAATCGGTCAGGACGTTGAGGCTGTGGAAGGGCTCTTTGAGCATCACGCAAAACAAGTCGGCCAGTTTTTGCGCATTTTGCACCAGATAGGCGTTTTTTTGCTTTTGAAAGCACTGCACGAGTATGTTGAAGGCGAAATTTTTTTGATTGTTTTTGATCCACTCCACCAGGGTTTTATCCCCGCTATAAACTTGCGAATAGATGATTTTTCCAAAGGTGATGCTTTGGGGCGTGTTGAAAATCTCCACAAAACTCAGTCCAAAAGAATAAAGAATTTCGTCCAATTTCTCGCTTTTGATCTTTGCGATCTTAGAATTTATCGTCTCAAAATGCTCCCTGCAAACATCGTTTAAAATTTCAAAAAACAAGCCTTCCTTATTTTTAAAAGCGCTGTAAATGTTCGTGTAAGAACCGCCTGAAATTTTAATGATGTCGCTAAGGCTGGTGTTGTGATAACCCTTTGTGAGAAAAAGCTCCAGCGCCACGGCTTTGATTTTCTCCTGTCGGGCGAGGCATTTTGGGGTGGGGGTTTTTGGGCTCATTTTTCTTGCAAAATGCTAGCCCTAGGATAGACGAAAATGCTTTTCCTAAGGGCCACGATGCCCTCATCATCCAGGGCGTAAATTTTAACCCTCAGCGGGATGATGCTGTCTTTTTCATGATCGTTTGCCAGCGCCTTTTCTGCCTTCAAAACGACAATTTTCTTCGCCTTCGCTCCCGCCTCAAGCCTAAAAGGCGCACGGGGCCTTAGGATGCTTATCCCGTCTTTTTCGCCCCGCGCTTGAATTTCAAAATAATAAGTGTGCGCTTCGTTGTCAGTATTTTCCACTAAAAAAGTGTAGGCGTTGGTGATTTCAAGCTCGCCGCTTTTGTTTCTAAGGTCGTAAAGCTCACTGCTGCGGTTGATATTGACCAGCACCCCCTCCTTCCTAGCGCCCATCACAAAAAGCGCGGCCAAAGCGATGCAAAGCACCACGCAGTAGGCCACGGTCCTAAAGCGAAAATAGCGCACCCTCCCGCCGCTTTGCACGGCCGCAGAACTGCTCCAACTGATAAGACTGGGACGACCGAGCTTGTCCTGCACTGAGGAGCAAGCATCCGCGCACTCAAGGCAGTTGATACACTCAAGCTGCATCCCCTTGCGTATATCAATGTGCGTAGGACACACGCTCACACAGGCCTCACAGCCCGTGCACTCTCCCTGCGGTGGCCTTTTGTGGAGCTTGGTATGATGCTCATAAATCACGCCACCGCGCCTTTCATCGTAAATCACCTGCATGGTATCGTTGTCAAACATCACCGACTGAATGCGCGCATAAGGACAGACGAAGATGCAAAATTTCTCCGCCAAATAAGTAATATCAAAGCACAAAAACAAAGAGGCGCAAAGTAAAATTCCCAGCAAAAGCTTGTGCTCGGCGGGATTTTGAAGGTAGCTGAAAAAATCCTCAGGCGGGACAAAATACCAAAGCAAATTACTCACAGCCACGAGACAGATCGCGTAGAAAAGCAAAACGGCGAGGGTTTTTTTGAGAAGATTGCCGGGGTATTCTTTTTGTTTGTTGCGGATATTTTTGCGAATTTTAAGCAGCTTGGTCTGGATGAAATCCCTATAAATCACGCGAAAAATGGTCTGCGGACAGCTCCACGCGCACCAAATTCTACCCGCGAGGGTGGTGATGAAAAAAATGGTCAAAAAAAGCAAGATCAAAACGAAGGGCAGGAGGTAAAATTCCTGGGTGTTGAAAGCGATGAAAAAAAGATGGAGTTTTTTGTGGTCAAAGCTCAGGAGGAAGAAGTGATTGTCGTTGATTTTGATGAAGGGAAGAATGAAGGCAAAAAGAGACAGGATGAAGTAGAAGGCATACCTTTTTCTCGTGTAATGCGTGATGTGCCCCTGCATGTGCGCTTGCATCGCAAACCCCTAGTAAATATTTTGTTAATCACGATTGTAATGCAAAAAACAAAAACAAATCTTAAAATTTTCATAAGCTTTTTTTAACCCTCAAAATTTTACAATCCTCGCCCCCTAAAATTCAAACAGAAAGGTGGTAAGGGTCGTGCCCGGAATCAAGGTGCATCCTAATGAGTCTTTTGACGAGGCGTATCGCCGGTTTAAAAAGCAAGTGGATAGAAATCTGGTTGTGACTGAGGTGCGAGCGCGAAGGTTTTTTGAGCCCATGACTGAAATCCGTAAAAAGCAAAAAATTTCAGCGCGCAAAAAGATGCTCAAAAGGCTTTATATGCTCAGACGCTACGAATCAAGACTCTAGCCAAAACTCCCCCTTTGCGGGGGGTTTGTTTTTCTTTCATTAATCTTTTGTTTTGTTTTGTGATTGATTATTTTTGGTTAAAATTTTCAAATTTCATTGACGAGGGGCAGACGATGCGAAAAATCAAAACAATCCTTAAAATCGGTATGGCGAGTGGTTTGGCCGCTGTGGCCGGCGGAACCTTGGCAGGGTGTGGGAGCGATGAGGGCGCTCATGTCGCGCAGCAAAATTCCCAGCAGGGCGCCTTTGTCATCATCCAAGAAACCGCTCCGGGCCAGTATAAGATCAAAGAGCAGTTTCCTAGCGCTGAAACGCGGGTGGTCTTGCAGCAGCTTGATGGCACGGAGAGGGTGCTGACTAAGGAGGAAATGGACGCGCTTATCAAAGATGAGGCGGCTAAAATCGACAACGGCACTTCAAATTTGACGAAGGAGGGCGGACAGGTGAGCTCGGGGGGGCTTAGCCTGGGTGAGACGCTTTTAGCGAGTGCGGCGGGGGCGATTTTGGGTAGCTGGATAGGCTCAAAGCTTTTCAACAATCAAAATTTTGCCAACCAACAGAGGGGCACCTTTTCCAACCAAAGCGCCTATCAAAGGAGTATGAATAGCTTCAACAAAGGCGGCACTGCAGGGGGTGCTAGCGGAGCGAAGTCTGGCTTTTTCGGCTCGAATTCAGGTGCAAATTCGGGCGCAAAGACAAGCTCTGGCGGGACGCAATCAAGCTTTGGCTCGTGAGTGATGGAGAATTTCAGCATCAAAGAAGCGAGTGCGTGGGCGAGTGCGTATTTAAACAAAAGGGTAACAAATTCTAACATCTTGTATCTTATCAACTATGGAAAAATAGCAAATCATGCGAGTGATCCTAAGGAAAATTTGATTAGCAAAGATGAGCTAAAGGCCTATTATGATACGCTTTACATACAAGAAAGCCATAGCCACCCACTCGCTTTTGCAAATTATAAGGAGGCAGAAACGACAAAGCATATCCATAGACTCCACCCCTACAAAGGCAAATTTATCCCTCAGCTTGTGGAGTATTTTTTAGACTCTCATACTGATACACTAAAGACAGAATCTTGCTTTCAAAAAGGCGATATTGTGCTGGATATTTTTGCAGGAAGTGGCACGACTTTATGTGTGGCGAGTGAATTGGGGATGCACAGCATTGGGATTGACATTTCTTGCTTTAATACTATGCTTGTTAATGCAAAATTAGGGCGTTATGATAGTAATCTTTTAGAAAGTGAATGCTATAGACTTATCCAAGTTTTAGAATCTTTTTATGAAAATAGCAATATAAAGGCTTTTGAAGAGGTTTTAAATCAGCGTTTAAATGCGTTTAATGCAGAGTTTTTTCCTAAAGAATTTAAACGCAAAGTGGTGCTAAAAGAAATTGATGAAAAAGTTTATGGGGGAATAAAAGAAAGAGAATTTTTAAGCATTTATGACAAGCTAGTTAAGCAATTCAATATTGATTTAAATGTTAAAAATAATGGAAGTTTTTTAGATTTTTGGTATATAGAATCCATCAAGAAAGAACTTATTTTACTGAAAAATGAAATTATAAAAGCTCCCAAAGACTTGCAAAATATTTTAAGTATTGTTTTAAGCCGGACAGCACGCAGTTGCAGAGCGACTACGCACGCTGATTTGACTACTTTAAAAGAGCCTATGTTAAAGAGCTATTATTGCAAAAAGCACGGCAGGATTTGTAAGCCACTTTTTAGCTCTTTAAAATGGTTTAAAAGCTATGCAAAGGATACGCTAAAAAGAATTAAAGAGTTTGAAGTGTTAAAAAGTGATTGTTTTAGTCTGTGTCTTAATGCGAATTCTTGTGATGTGGATATTATAAACGAAGTAAAAAAGCAAAATCCCACTTTTGCTAATCTCTTGCATTCGCAAAAAATTGCTGGAATCTTTAGCTCTCCGCCTTATGTGGGATTAATAGATTATCACGAACAGCACGCTTATAGCTATGAGCTATTTAGCTTAGAACGAAAAGATTCTTTAGAAATAGGTGCAAAGTTAAAAGGGCAAAGCAAGAATGCTAAAGAAAACTATGCAAAAGCAATCGCAATGGCTTTAAACAACGCAAAAAACTTTTTAAAGCAAGATTACAATGTGTTTTTAGTAGCAAATGATAAATTTAATCTCTATCCAAGTATTGCCCAAATGGCGGGAATGCAGATTGTTAAACGCTATGATAGACCCGTGCTAAATCGTAGCGAAAAGGATACAAATGCTTACAGTGAGAGCATTTTTCATTTAAAGGACAAGAATGAAACAAGCCATTAAAAATAGACTCATTCAAGCTTTAAGAAATAAATTTGAAAACTATAAGCCAGAAAGTAGCTATATGCCCTTTCACACAAGGATAGAATGGCACTATATAGCTTTATCCAAAGTCTTAATACAAATTTTGGCACAAGTATTTTTGAGCCTGTTGCAGAAGAGCTAGGATTAACGAAATTTGATAGCATTAAACGCCAAGTAAGCGCAGGGGATACTGTAACTAAAAATGCCCAAAAGGTGATACAAGAAATTATGGATAGTTTAGAAAGCGCAAATGCTAAACCAAACAAACAGAGCGAAATTACTAGAATTTTAGAAGTAGCGCAAAGTGGAGAAACAAGCAGGGTAAAGCCTACAAAAATTGACTTATTTTTGCAAAAAGATTTTAGCGTGTATTTGATTGATATTAAAACCGCTAAACCTAACAAGGGAGGCTTTAAGGAATTCAAACGCACACTTTTAACTTGGGTGGCAAGTTATGCCTACGCAAATCCACAAAGCGAGATTCACACACTTATTGCTATCCCTTATAATCCTTATGAACCAAAACCTTATGAAAGATGGACTATGGCAGGGATGCTAGATTTAGAGTTTGAGCTAAAAGTGGCCGATGAATTTTGGGATTTTTTAGGTGGAGTTGGCAGTTATGCTATGTTGTTAGAAGCATTTGAGGAAGTTGGGATTGAGATGCGAGAAGAGATTGATGAATATTTTAAGCGATTTAAGAGCGATGGATTGCCTCATCGCGAAGTCGAGAGGATTGAAGCGCGTGGTGAAGACAAGCACTTCTAAACCTCATGGGGACGATTGAGCAGGAGCATTGAGTGAGAAATGAAAAAATATGAAATTGTAATTACTAAAAATTCTTTCTATTTCTCAAATAATGAGTTTGAAGAGAATTATGAAGCAAATACTATAAATCTTTTAAAAACTCTGCTTTTGCATTTGCAAAATGAAGTGAAAAATAAAGGTTGCATTGAAAGTGTCTTTGTAGAATTTTTACAAAATAATGAATTTGGCTTAGAATCTCTGCTTGTGTTAAATGGTATAGCAAATGAAAATTTAAAACGCATTATTACTATAGCAAGAATTGTAAATAACAAAGATTTATCAACGCTTTTATACTTGCACGAGTGGAATGATACAGACAATAACAACGATGTTAAAGAATGGGGTGATAAAAAAATAAAAACGCTCATTAGAAAAAACGAGTTTTTTGCAAAAGGCTTAATCAATCTGTTTTTCAAAGGTTCATCAAATCCATTTTTAGCAAAAACATTACCCTTGTTTGAATTGCAAAAACTTAATTTTTTAAAAATCAATTTTGAACCTATTGCTATGTTTGATACTCTCGTGCGTTATAGACAAAGAGGCTCTTATAGCGGTGCAATGCAGAATAATCCAGAATCTAGCATTAAAGGAATTTTAAATGAGCTTAATATTTCTTTTGAAAATGGCGATTTACCGCTATTAAGCAAAAATGAGAATCTAAATAAACGCACAATGGATTTTATTATTCCAAATAAGCAAAACCCTAAAATCATTATAGAATCTTCATTTTTAAGCACAACAAGTTCAGGGCAGGGCGACAAAGCAAAAACAGAAATCATCGTAGGAAAGCTGATTAAAAAATATTACCCACAAGCTATTTTTGTGGGTTTTGTTGATGGTATAGGCTGGTATGTGAGAAAACAAGATTTACAAAGAATGGTTGAAGCTTATGATGAAGTTTTTACTTTTAGAAGTGATGAATTAGAACGCTTTAGAATTTTCTTGCAAAAAAGGTTAGCACGATGAATATGCTACCTATAAATGAAGTTTTACAGGGCGATTGCTTAGAATTATTGGCAAAGATTCCAAGTGGAAGTATAGATTGTGTGTTTGCTGACCCTCCTTTTAATTTAAAGAAAAAATACAACTCTCATAAAGATAAGCTTTTAGAAATTGAATATTTAGCGTGGTGTAAAGCTTGGATAAGTGAGTGTGTGCGTGTGCTAAAAGATGATGGCTTTATATTTTTGCACAATATCCCAAAATGGCTTACTTTTTATGCAGGATTTCTCAATGAAATAGCTATTTTTCGCCATTGGATAAGTTGGGAGGCAATGACTGCTCCTATGGGTAAAACTTTGCAACCTGCTCATTATGGAATCTTATTTTATTCTAAAGGGGAAGCAAAAAATCGCTTTAAAGAAGTGCGCCATCCACACAAGAGAGATAGGCGGGGCGTTTTATTTAAAGATTATGGGGGTAAGAAAAATATTTTACACCCCTTTGGTCCTCTTTGCTCTGATGTGTGGAGCGATATTCATAGAATCCGCCACGCCAAAAATAGAGATAATCACCCCTGCCAACTACCCCCACATCTGCTAGAACGCATTATCTTAATGAGTAGCGAAAAGGGGGATGTTATCCTAGATCCCTTTTTAGGCACAGGCACAACCGCTCTAGCCGCCAAAAGATTAGGCAGAAAATTTATAGGCTTTGAAAAAGATAGCGAGTATTGTAAGATAGCAAGAGCAAAGCTTGAAGCAGAAAAATTCATTTCAAAAGTTGGCGATTTTTATGTGAGTTTTCATTTGAATGAAATTATTACTTTAAGGGAATGCGATTGGAATGGGCTTAAAAATTATTTTGAGCTACCACAAATTCCAAAGGATATCGATGGGCAAAAGATCAAATTGCGCCAAACAATCATCGAACAAAAAAGTTTTTTTGATGTTTCAAATCACAAACCGCACAATAAACCAAAGGAGCTAAAATGACCCTTCTAAATTTACCCCCCCTGCAAAAATCCTACCTCGAGAGCATAGGCTTTTCGTGGCACACGGATGCAGACGGCAGCGACTACCTCCCGGGCGAAGTCGTGCAAGTGAAAGCAAGCGAGGCTAACGCCTACTACGAAGCGGCTAACGAGCTTTATGATATGTTCACCGCCGCCGCGCAAAATGTCATCGACAACGACCGCTTCGGCGAGCTTGGCATCCCTTTCAATCTCATAGACGCTATCAAAATGAGCTGGGAAAACGAAGTCCACTGGCATCTTTATGGCCGTTTTGATTTTGCAGGCGGCCTTGACGGACAGCCTATCAAGCTTTTGGAATTTAACGCCGACACGCCCACCTCTCTTTTTGAAAGCGCCATTTTACAATGGGCTCTTCTCAAGCAAAACGGCCTCGATGAAGCCGCCCAGTTTAACAGCATTTACGAGAGCCTTTTGGATAATTTCAAGCGCCTCATTACCCTAGAAGAAAGCGTCGAGAGTTTTGAGGAGCATTATCAGGGCTGGAAAATTCTCTTTTCTAGCGTAGCGGGGAGTGATGAGGAGGAGCTTACCACACGACTTTTAGCCCACATCGCACACGAGGCAGGCTTTGAGACGGCTTTCGCCCACGCCGATGCGGTAGAATTTAGCCCTGAGGGCATTTTTCACAACGGACAAAATTACGAATACTGGTTCAAGCTCATCCCGTGGGAGGACATCGCCATCGATGAGGGTGAGCTGGCCTTACTTCTGACGCAGATTATGCGTCATCAAAAGGCGATTATTCTAAACCCCGCCTACACGCTACTTTTTCAGTCAAAGGGCATTTTAAAAGTGCTTTGGGAGCTTTACCCTAACCATCCCCTACTTTTAGAGACGAGTTCTGAGCCTTTAGAGGGCGATTATGTGAAAAAGCCCCTTTTTGGCCGTGAGGGTGCTAATGTCAGCATCATAAAGGACGGCCGCACCGCGTGCGAAAATGTCGGCCCCTACGGCAACGGCGGCTTTATTTACCAACGCTACACGCCGTTAAATTCCCACGAGAGCGAGTCCTATCAAGCGGGGGTATTTTTTGCTTACGAGGGCTGTGGGCTAGGCTTTAGAAAGGGCGGCTTGATCATGGATAACGCCTCTAAATTTGTAGGGCATATCATCAAGGACTAAGCGATGAATTTTATCGAAACCCTTACTCAAACAGCACGCCCCAACGGCGTGGAATTTAAGCCTTTGGGGGAGCTT
>NZ_JAUMZG010000008.1 GCF_030528245.1 Campylobacter sp. | reverse complement strand
GTGTATCGCAGGTCGTTGAGTATGGCCGCTGCGGCCTCTGAGGGCTTATTGTTTGTGAAGTGGAAATGCAAAACGCTAGCCATCACTCCAAAAATGCTCATCACTATCGCTAGCTCCAAAAGGCTAAAGGCTTTTTTCATGGGATTTGACCTGATAAATTTTTTCGTGTTTGCCAAATTTTAGCCGGATAACTTTGCCCGTAGCGCTGGGTTTATCGCTCGAATTTATGGGGCTGAGATAAAAAACATCGCTGTCTTTGATGCCGTAAAATTTTAGCCTTTTTTGTAAATTTTTAGCCACTCTTAGTTCGCTGATGCCGTTTTTTTTAAGCTCCTGACTTAGTTCTTTGGCGAGGTGATAATGGTGGGCAAAATGTGTTGTGGGCTTGTCAATGAAATGATATAAAAGCTGATTGTTCATGATCACAACATAGCAAACGAGTAGAAAAATTCCAGCGCACTCCATAAAAATCCTGTATTTTAGCCTGAATTTGGGCAAACGGACGCGGTAGCTTTGCATCAGGGTCCTAACCAACAAGGGGGTGCCAATGACGCAAAAGGGCAGAAAATCCTCCAAAAAAAGCCTCTGGCGCAGGGAAAGCAGGGAGCAAAAAATGAAAGTGGTGCCCATCAAAAACCAAAGCGCAGGCCTGTCTTTTTGAAAGGCTAGGCGATAAATCACATAGAGAAAATAGAGAAAAATTAAGGGCGAAAAACAGGCGGCAAAAATGCCTAAAGTGTCCAAAAAATGCCCACTGGGACGCCCGCCCGTATCAAAGCCGTGGTGGGCTAAATTTAGGGAAAAAAGCAGGAGGGAAAGGAGGCTGAGGAGGGGGTTTTTTTGGTAAATTCCAAACAAAAAAAAGGCTAAAAAAAGCATGATGAAGGATTTATCCGCGAAAAAAGCCAGAATCAAAAGTGCGTAAAACAGCCATTTTTTGCCGTATTCGTGAGCGCAGAATATGCAAAGGGTCAGGAAGATCACGGGGCCTGCTTCATTGACAAGTAGGGCGCTGGCGATGGTGCCGGGCAAAAGGATGAAGAGCAGGAGGGCTAGAATTCTATCGCTTTTGGTTTTGGTCATTTTTGCGGCGAGTAGGAGGAGCAGGAGACAGCTTAAGAGGTGGAAAAAAACGAAGGGTAGGCGCAGGGCGAGGTCGTTTTGCCCGAAAAGAAGGGTGCTAAAGTGGGTCAGATGGTAAAGTAGCCCCTCCTTGCCGAAGTAAATTTCGGCCTCGCTTTGGCTGATGCTTAGGGTGGAAATCCCAAAAAAGAGGGCGACTGAGTCCAGTGCGAGCAGTAGGATGATGATTGTTCGTGCGTGCCTTTCGATCATGGGGTGATTTTAGCACTTTAAATTTATAACTTGCTTTTGCATTGTGATGGCTTGAATTTCACTTTAGCTTCACATAAAGGCTTTAAAATCCCTTCATATTTCACTTCAAGGAGCAAGGCGATGAACAAATTTTTTCGACAAATGCATATTTATACCAGTCTTTTTTTCTTACCCGTTGCTTTTTTGTTTGCGTTGACGGGCTTGGCCTACATTTTTGGCTTCAATCAAGACACGGGCATCAAAAAAGAGAGCCTTACGATGCAAAAAAATATCCCTCCCGGTCAGGAGGGCGAGGAGCTTGTGAAATTTTTAAAGGAAAATGGGCTCAAAATTCCAAACGATACCGAGCTGAAAAAGGGGCGGGGCGGGGGCGATGATGTCCCGCTCACTATGGGGGGTGTGCATTATAGTGTGAGCATGATGGATAAAGGAAATGGTAGCTATGAGGTCGTGCTCAAAACCAGAAGCCTGCTGGGCGATATGATCATGCTTCATAAGGATAAGGGGAAGTGGTATTTTTCCATCCTTGCGGTGGGCTTTGGGGTGGTTTTATTTTTGCTTTATCTTTCGGGGCTGATGATGACCCTGTTTGCTAGCAAGAGGGATAGGGGTAGGCAATTGGCTATCTTAGCCTTGGGCTTTTTCGTGACTCTGGCTTTGGCTTATTTGAGTTTGTAGGGTCCAGTTTTAAGCTTGAAATTATGTATTTTTCATATAATCAAGCCTTTATTTTGGACAGATGGGTGAGCGGCTGAAACCACACCCCTGCTAAGGGTGCAGATCTCAAACGGGTCTCGAGGGTTCAAATCCCTCTCTGTCCGCCACTTTTCTCCCTTGATGCTTCGTTTTGAATTTGTTTTAAAAATAAAGGTTTTGTGGAGATTTAAGCAGTGTTGTGAAATAGCTGCAAAGAATAATGATAATTTGAGGACTCTGAGTGTATTTTTAGTATTGTTATTATGGGTGAAAGATTATTGGAGCCGATGCGACCGTGTTTTTGCAAGATAAAGCTTGATTTTTGGCGAACTCGAGTGCATTATAGCGCAAGATGCAAATGAGATCATTTTTTCTTTTTGATAAGTTAAATTAAAAAATATTTTTATACGAAATTTGATTGAAGCGATTATATTGTTTTTTTATTCTTGTTTGAATGGGAGTTAGTTTTTGACTTAGAATAAAATTTCCATTTTTAAGAATGGAATTTTTAGTGCTTAAGATTTAATTTTAAAATTTTAATTTTTTAAGTTTATGAAAGCGGTGCGGATTTTGACCAGAAAAGAGATCGAAATATTTCTTATTTTATTTCATCTTTGTAACTGGAGAATGTGAGGCATCGCGATGATGCGAGAAGTTTCAGTGTGAAATTGCGAAAGTCAAATAAAAAATATATTGATGTTTTTGCAGTTTTAAGGTTTTGTTGCAAAAAATTTTAATTGATGAAAAAATTTGACAATTTAATTTTGTGATTTGATAAATGTATTTGCTCTAATTTTTTGGCGATACAAACTTTTTTAATTGATTTTATGAGAATGTTTTAATGTATTTTAAATTATCACTTGTTTTTTAAAATAACTCCCAAATCACACAATATTCATTAAAGAGACTGTTTTTTGCATTACTGATGAATTAAAATCATTGACGAAGTTAAAAAATTGATCGAGTGAATTTTTAAAAAATTAAAAGATATTATCAAAAAGCTGATTCATATATTAAATTTATTCTAAATTCATTAGAAAATCTATGTTTGGGGACATAGAAAGCTCGAGTTGTTTTAAAGAAGTGCCTGAAATCAAAATTGTTTTTCACCACAGAAGAGCCTTTATATCCATCATGCAAATCAATAGCAAATTCTCAAGCTAAAACCAATAATCTTAAATGAGATAAATTTTTTAAGTTAGTTTATGTGTCATTTTGACGCCATTTTAGAAGAGTATGAGACAAATTTATACATTAGATTGATGAGCTACCTTTTTTAAATGAATCAATCACAATTCCACATTACTATGACAACAAAAATCAAAAACCAATTTCAATAAAACCAACCCAACCAAGCTCAAAACAATGAGCATTTCTCTGCAATTTTTCGCCCAAGCGTAAAAGATATTGCCCAAAATTTGCACAATCTGCACCATGATCAGCAGGATGATGACCGTTTGTATCATTATCACAGTGTCAAAGCGCTCATAGCCGTAGCGGATGGCCACATCCCCGAGCCCCCCCCCGCCTATGGTTCCTGCTAGTGCTGAAAAGCCTATCGTAAAAATGAGGGTTAGCGTGAGTCCACTGATGATGTTGGGTAGGGCCTCGACGAAGATGACTTTAAAAATAATTTGAAAATCGCTTGCTCCGTAGGATTTTGCCGCCTCGATGACACCCCTATCGATCTCCTTAAAGGCGCCCTCAAGCATCTTCGCCAAATAGGGCGCTATCCCTATGGCTAGGGGCGTAATGATAGCGCTTGTGCCTATGCTTGTGCCGACTATGATTTTTGACAAGGGCAAAAGCACGATGATGAGTATGAGAAAGGGAAAGGCGCGTAAAATATTTGTGATAAAGTCCAAAGCAGCGTAAGCCACGGGATTTTCTTTGAGCCCACCGCGTCCCCAGATTGTGAGTAAAATCCCCGGCACAATCGCCAATAAAAATCCTACAAAAACAGACATCAAGCTCATATAAATCGTCTCGTTTAAAGCCTGTTTTAAAATATTTTCATAGTTTTGTCCAAAATTTAATAGCGAGTTGATGCAGGTTTCTTCGATCTCCTGCCACGAAACGCTAGCGATGAATTCCGCCACACGGTTGAAAAATCCACCCATCAAACCACCTCCCACAAAACGCCATGCTCTTCAAGACAAGCAAGAATTCTATCCTTATCCTTAGGATTGATGTTGATCACCAAATTCCCTAGGGCAGCATTATTGAGCTTTTCTATCTTTCCCCACACGATGTTAAAATCAATATCCAAGCTCCTCGCCATATGCGTGATAACGCTATTTTGCGCCACCTCCTTAGGAAAATAAAGCTTGACATTCAGCCCCGTATCCGGCAAAAAATCACTCTCGCCTAAAAATTCCCTCATTTTCGCATTCGGCTTTAAAAACAGCGCATCGATCTTGCCACCACCTATGATTTTACCATGCTCCAAAAGAACGACCTTTTGCGCTATTTCCTTGACCACATCCATCTCGTGCGTTACCAAAACCACGCTGATGCCAAGTTCTTTATTGATTTTTGAAATGAGCTCTAAAATATTTTTAGTCGTGTTGGGATCCAGCGCCGAAGTCGCCTCATCACTGAGTAAAATTTTAGGATTGAGTGCTAGGGCACGAGCGATGGCAACCCTTTGTTTTTGCCCCCCACTCAGCTCTCTGGGAGAGGATTTTGCCTTATGACTGAGCCCCACAATGTCTAAAAGCTCGCCGATCCTTTTTTTGATGGCATCCTCGCTCATATAGTCTTTTTGAAAGAGCTTGGAGTGGATTTTGCACTGCGTGTAGTGAATTCTTAGCGGCATCGCGATGTTTTCAAAGACATTTTTCCGCTCCATCAGGGCAAAATTTTGAAAAATCATCCCCATATCTTTTCTCAAATTTCTAAGCTCTTTGGGCTTGTTTTGGATCAAATTTTTGATTTCTTGACCGAAGACTTCCAGCCTACCATCCTGATAGTTTTCAAGCCCATTGATGCACCTAAGAAGCGTGGATTTACCCGCCCCGCTATGCCCGACAATGGCGTAAATTTCACCCTTTTTCACCTCCAAAGAAACCCCATCGATGACCAAATCTTTGCCGTAATATTTCTTTAAATTTTCTATTTTGATCAAATCATCCCCTTAAATTTGCAAGCTCAGTTTCTATCTTTTCAAGCCGAATTTCCAAAGCGCCAAGAGCCTCTTCGTTTTGCGCTATGACCTCCTTAGGAGCCTTGGCTACAAATTTTTCATTACTCAGCATGGCGACGAGCTTGGCTTTTTCTTTTTCCAGTTTGCTCTTTTGATTTTCAAGCCTCGCTAAGATCACGCTCAGGTCTATATTATCAAGCTTTATGTGAATTTCTAGGTTTTCACTCACATCGCAGAGGGATTTTGCGGGTCTTTGTCGGATGAATTCCACGCTTTCGCATTTTGAAAGGAGGGTGATGAAATTTTGATAAGGGGCGATCCTTTCCTCAAAATGCTCATTGTTGAATTTAATAAAGGCCTTTTGAATCTTAGAATTTCCCAAATCCATCAGGCTTTTGGCACGGCGCAAACTCACGATACTCTCAATCAAAAGGGCAAAAATTTGCTCAATCTCCCCATCCCCATCCCCACACTTTGGATAGGCACTTATCATAATGGACGGGCTGCTTTCAAGCTCACTTTTGCTGAGTTTGTGGTAGAGATACTCGCTGATAAAGGGCATGAAGGGATGCAAAAGCTTAAGCGCTTCTTTGAAAATGCTGCCAAGCTCACCCACGCTGCCCTTATCCGCCTTACTAAGCTCTATCCCCCAGTCGCAAAAATCGTCCCAGAAAAATTTATACAAAACATTGGCCGCGTCATTGAAGCGATAGTTGTCCAAATTCTCCCGTGTTTGCCTTATGCAGTTCATAAATTTCGCGTGGATGTAGCGTCCCGGACCACTTTGGACCTGAAGCCCCTCCAAATCTTCAAATTTTTCTTGATTCAAAAGCAAATAATTCGCCCCGTTGTAAAGCTTATTGGTAAAATTTCTCACCTGCAAAAGCTTATCATCGCTGAGTTTTATATCCCGTCCTTGCACGGCAAGCAGGGCTAGAGCAAAGCGCAAAATATCCGCACTATACTCCTCAATGCAAGCACTAGGATCGATGACATTGCCAAGGCTCTTGCTCATCTTTCGCCCTTGCGCGTCTTTGACCAAAGCGTGCAAATAAATGTGCTTGAAGGGTAAATTTTCTAGGGCGTTCGTGCTTAAAAATTGCATCCTAGCCACCCAGAAAAACAAAATATCAAAGCCCGTTATCAGCAGGGAATTGGGATAAAAATTTTCCAAATCCCCCTCAAACCAAAGCTCGTTTTTGCCCCATTCTTCATTGCCCCAGCCAAGCGGACTCATCGCCCAAAGCCCCGAGCTAAACCAAGTATCAAGCACATCCTCATCCTGCTTGAAATTCCCACCCTGACACTTCGGGCAGTGGGAGGGAGTGCCCTCGTCTGCCCATTCTGCCCCGCACTCGCAGTAATAAACGGGGATCTGATGCCCCCACCAAAGCTGCCTTGAAATACACCAGTCCTTGAGATCCCTCATCCAAGCGTTGAAGCTATTGATCCAGTGGCTTGGGTAGAATTTCCCACCGCCTGCGGCTATTTTTTCGATGCTTTTTTGGGCGATTTCTTTTTTGACGAACCATTGCTTGGAAATGTAGGGCTCGACGATGTTATCACAGCGATAGCAATAGCCCACTTGATGATCATGATCTTCTATTTTTTCAATGAAGCCCAGATTGCAAAGCTTTTCCACAATCTTACCCCTAGCCTCAAGCCTTTCTATGCCCTCAAATTCAAGGCATCGCTCGTTTAAAATGCCCCTCTCATCAAAAACGCAAATGAAGTCCAAGCCATGCCTTAGCCCCACCTCGTAGTCGTTCATATCGTGAGCGGGGGTTACCTTGACCACGCCCGTGCCAAAGTCCTTATCCACGCTCGCATCAGCGATGATTTTTATCGCCCTATTGCAAAGGGGCAGGAGCACCTCCTTGCCGATGAAATTTTGATAGCGCGCGTCTTTGGGATGCACCATCACAGCGCTATCGCCAAAAAAGGTCTCAGGCCTTGTCGTGGCTACGATGAGGGCCTCATCGCTATCTTTTAGGGGGTATTTGATGTGGTAGAGTTTGCCTTTGTTTTCTTTATACTCCACCTCGATATCACTCAGGGCGCCATCGTGAGTGCACCAATTGATGATGTAATCGCCCCGCACGATGAATTTTTTTTCATAAAGCTCCACAAAGGCTTTTTTAACGGCATTTGCTAGCCCCTCATCCATAGTAAAACGAAGCCTTGACCAAGCAGGTGTGATGCCAAGGGCGCGCATCTGCTCTAAAATTTTACCGCCGCTTTGATTTTTCCACTCCCAAACCTTCTCTATGAATTTTTCCCTGCCCAGATCTTCTTTTTTGATACCCTGCGCTAAAAGCTGCTTTTCCACCACATTTTGCGTAGCGATGCCAGCGTGATCAAGCCCGGGCTGATAAAGAGTTTTGTAGCCGTCCATTCTCTTGTAGCGCGTCATGATGTCTTGCAGGGTGAAGGTCAGCGCGTGTCCTATGTGTAAAACACCCGTGACATTGGGCGGGGGCATCATGATGCAAAAATGCTTACCCTCCTTTTGCAAGGTCCTATTCGCATCAGGCTCAAAATAGCCTCTCTCCTCACAAAGTCGATAATATCTTTGCTCTATGCCCTTATCATACATGAGAACTCTCTAAATTTGAGCCTATTTTTTGCCTGCGGTGCTGATTTCGATGATTTCACAAAAAGGAAAGAAATACTGAGCGGTTTCAAGCCCCTTTTTGAGACCCTTAATATGCTTTGAAAAATCACTGCCCTTCGCATCTTCTTCAACCTTAAAGGCGATGCGCTCTATGACTTCCTCTCTTTTGATGTTGGAATTTAGGCTTTCTGGATCGCTAAGATGGGGAGCGATCTGCCCGATGTCAATGTGCTTGTAAGACTTTTTCATGTTGGAAAAAATGATGTCCTTGTTGTAAATGCTTATGTTCATTTCATTTTTTGGCAGCATCTGGATGAAAACGCTTAAATTATAGTCTTTTGAGCGCAGCTGAATGGGCTCTAGCATATCCTTCAAAAGCCCGATCCTATACTCACTCAAAGCCTTGCCATCCATCACATAAACCTTAATCGTCTCAGAGCTGAGCTCAGGTTCAAGGCGACCATCCTTGCCCCTTTGCTGGTATTCTTTAATGGTGCTGAGTGCGGTTTTTTGTTTGTTTTGTTTATCGCTTTGCCTCTTCTCTTGCTTTTTCTCTTCTTTTTTCACCTCTTTGGTGGTCGGCCTTTCTGCCTTTTCTTCATTGGAAATTTTAGCTTTAGGAGGCGGCGGGGCCTGGTTGATATTGTCTTGCGTGTCCTCTCTCGCAGCAGTTTGCATAGGGGTCTGCACAGGGGCCTGACTTTGCGCCGTATTGTTTTCATCATTTTGCGGTGCGATGACAGAATTTGAAACCCCCCCATCAAAACGACCGCTTGCGTTGGTTGAATTTTCTCCAAATGATGGCTCGCTGAATGCCTGAGTGCTGGATGGGTTTGAATTTTGCGCGTGGTTTTGGATCGCCTGGCGTGTTTGTGTTTTAGGGTATTCAAAAAGATAGTAATAAGTCCCGCCCAATGCCACAATCAAAGCAACAAGTATGCCAACCAGTATAGAAAAAACCTTCACATTCATCCATAATCCTTACGCGGGAATTTTCAAACGAGGCCGCATTCTACTACAAGAAGGTTAAAATTTCATTTTTTAAACAATTTTTTTTATAATCCCAAATTTTAAGGATCCTCATGCCACTTTCCCAACTCAACAAAGAGCAATATTTAGCGGCCACAGCGGACTTTGGGCACAATCTCATCATCGCTAGCGCTGGCACGGGCAAAACCTCCACCATAGTAGCTAGGATTGCGCATTTGCTGGAGCGGGGAGTTGGGGCCGAGAAAATCCTGCTCCTGACCTTCACCAACAAAGCGAGCAAAGAAATGATCGCTAGGCTGGGTCGTTATTTTGACTCAAAAATCACAGGCAAAATTCTGGCCGGCACCTTTCACAGCACGGCTTATACTTTGCTGAAAAAAAACAATCACAACATCACCCTCAAACAGGCCGGCGAACTGAAAACCCTCTTAAAAAGCGTGTATGAAAAAAGAAATTTCAGGCATTTGGACGATTTAGAGCCTTACAAATCAAGCTTTTTATACGATGTGTATTCTTTATTTCAAAATAAAACAAGGGGGCAGGATTTTCACGCGTGGTTTTGTGAAAATTACGACACTCACAGCATTTACGCCGCCATTTACGAGGACATACTCAGGGAGTATGAGGAGGAAAAAAAACGCTTCAATTATGTGGATTTTAACGATTTGCTTATCAATCTTAAAGAGCTTTTAAAAACGCAAAAATATGAATTTGAGGAAATTTTAGTGGACGAATATCAAGACACCAACGCCCTTCAAAGCTCGCTGATTGAGGCTTTTGGGAGTAAAAGCTTGTTTTGCGTGGGGGATTATGATCAAAGCATTTACGCCTTCAACGGCGCGGATATTAATATTATCGGTGGTTTCAAACATCGCTTCAAGGACGCTAAAATTTTTTCTCTCAACAAAAACTACCGTTCATCCTCAAGCATCTTAGCCCTCGCAAACAAGGTCATTTCAAACAACGAAAGGCTTTATCCCAAAGAGCTCATCGTAACGCGAAAGGACGAATTCAAGCCGCCGACTCTGCTCGTTTTTGACGAGCTTTTTGCGCAGTATCAAAACATCGCCAAAATGATACTTGCAAGCGGCGTGGACTGGGAGGAGGTGGCGGTGATTTTTCGCAACAATTCCAGCGCGGACGGGATGGAGGTGGCTCTGAGGGAACGGGGGATTTCTTGCGTGAGGAGGGGGAGTGGGAGCTTTTTTGAGAGCCTAGAGGTTAAGGCTTTTTGCGCGTTTTTAGCCCTTGTGGTTAATCCTAAGGATATCATGGCCTTCATCCATTTGATGGGACACACTAAGGGCGTGGGCGGGGTTTTGGCCAAGGAAATTTTTGACACGCTTTTGAGGCTTGGTGGGGGGAGTTTGGCGAGAGGATTTTTAGAGCCTGATGGGGAGATGGGGCTGCAAATTTGCGAAAAAAGAAAGATGCAACTGGGGCTTTTTGCGGATTTGGAGGAATTTTCTTCCGCCGATCGCTTCAAGCTTGAGAGCGATTTTAGTGGCCATCCTATACTTTCTTTGGCTAAAATCAACGAATCTTGCGCGAAAAATTTGGAGCAAATTTATTTATTTTTAAAAAAACTTGACCCCTCAAAACACCCGCTAGAGCTTGTGGATTCCATCATCAATAATCCGCTTTTTAGGGAGCTTTGCGAGGAATTTGCCAGCAAAAAGGCCGTCAATAAGGCTGGGCAATTGGACCTGCTAAAAAAGAGCGAAAACTTAGAAAAAATAGCATCGAGGATGGCGACTTTGAAAAATATGACTAAGGATTATGGCGATATTTATAAATATTACAATTTTCTCACCCTAGGCGCTAACGAGCTCAGTCGTGGCAAGGGGGTGAATTTGTTAAGCATCCACGCGAGCAAGGGCTTGGAATTTGAGCTGGTTTTTGTGGTAGATCTGGCGCAAAATCGCTTTCCTAACAAAAAGCTGATGGGCGCTGGGGGGAGTTTGGAGGAGGAGAGGCGGCTTTTTTATGTGGCAGTTACAAGGGCGAAAAACAGTCTTTATCTTTCTTATGCCAAATACGACAATCATAAAAAAATCCACTATCAACCCTCTTGCTTTTTAACCGAAGCGGGACTTTGTTAAAAAAAATGTTAACTTTTAATTGTTAGCATTTTTTACGGAATGAGAATTTCAATATTTTAAGGAGATGAAATGTCGGTAACCTTTAAAGGAAATGCCGTGAGGCTTAAGGGGAATTCGGTTGCGCTGGGTGAGGTAGCGCCTAAGCTTAGTTTAAAGGCTAAGGATTTGAGTGCGGTTGAGATTGCAAAGGAGGGCAGGGTGCAGATTGTTTTGACCGTGCCAAGCCTTGACACGCCTGTTTGTGCGAGTGAGGCGAGGGAATTCAACCAAAAAATCGCAAGCTATAATGGCGCGGAAGTGGTGGTTGTGAGTATGGATTTGCCTTTTGCGATGGGGAGATTTTGCAGCACGGAAAATATTGACAATATAACCGTGGCAAGCGATTTTGTCTCTAAAGAATTTGGAGAAAAATACGGCGTTTTGATTGCCGATGGTGCTTTAGAGGGGCTTTTGGCAAGGGCTGTTTTTGTGATCAAGGATGGCAAAATCGCATACAAGGAGCTTGTGAGCGAAATCACGCAAATGCCAGATATCGCAAAGCTTGATGCATTTTTTGCTGAAAAGTCGAGTTGTTGCGGCGGATGTGGCTGCCACTAGGCTTGAGGGCTACTTCCAGCCCTCGATGTAGTTTTTAAGTTTTCTGCCCACTTTTGGGTGCTTGAGTTTTTTAATCGCTGAGCTTTCTATTTGACGCACCCTTTCTCGGGTTACATTGAGCTCCTTGCCGATTTCTTCGAGAGTTCTGTCGCTTTCATCCTCAAGCAGTCCAAAACGCATACGAATGACCGCTTTTTCCCTGTCATTGAGCTGATCAAGCACCTCATCAATCTGCTCTTTCAAGTCATCTTTTAGGATGTTATCCATAGGCGAAAGCGAGCTTTTATCCTCTACAAAATCGCCAAATCGACCATCGTCCTCATTGCCTATGGGTGCTTCCAGCGAGATGGGCTCTTTTGTGATTTTGACCACTTGCTTAACCTTATCGACACTAAGTCCCATTTCTGCGGCGATGACATCGACATCGGGCTCTTTGCCGCTTTTTTGCAAATGCTCTCTGATGATTTTGTTGATTTGATTGATCGTTTCTATCATGTGGATAGGAATTCTAATCGTCCTTGCCTGATCGGCAATGGCTCTTGAAATCGCCTGCCTTATCCACCAAGTCGCATAGGTAGAAAATTTATACCCCCTCTTGTATTCAAATTTATCCACAGCCTTCATCAGTCCGATGTTGCCCTCCTGGATGAGATCCAAGAAGGGCAAACCCCTATTTGTATAGCGTTTGGCTATGCTAACGACAAGGCGCAAATTGGATCGCGCCATTCTGGCCTTGGACTCATCGGAGATTTTTTTACCCCTTTTGATTTGCTCTAAAATTTCTTTGAGACGACTTTTTTTCAAATCAAAGCTTTTTTTGCTCGCCTCTTTGGTTTGAAAGAGCTTTTTGATCTCCATGTAGGTACTCACCATAGTCGTTTCTATCGCAAGCTCCGCAATCTCCTCCTTACTGAGCTTTGTTATGTTTTTTAAAATATCTGCGTGCCTTTTTTTAAGCTCATCAGAAAACATCGGCAAGCGATACTCCAAGCGCTTCAGTTCTTTGTTGAATTCATCATCACTCTTAAGCGCGGTTTCTATGGATTTGACGATTTCGCTGATGAGCTTTGAGGTGGGGCCCAAATCCATCAACTTTTCTTTAAGAATATTTTTCTTAAAAGCGATGCTAAGTTTGTTCAAAATTTCATCACTATTTCCTGTATCTTTGGTAACTTTAAGCCACTCTTTTTTCGCCTTTTCTAGGGCCTTAAATTTTTCCACTACCTTCAGAGTGCGCTCATCCTCTTTTTTACTGGTCTTTTTTGCTTTTTTATCTTCCGTGCTTTCTCCCTCGGCCCCATCATTGCCCTCATTATCCTCCTCAAGCTCTATATCTTCAAGCTTCTCTTCGCTCTTTTCCTCATCGTCAAAGCTTTTAAAAAGTTCTTTCACGCGTCTTTCGCGGTTAATTAGAGGCTCTTTATAATCCAAAATAAAGTCGATCAAATAAGGCACAGAGCAGAAAGCATCGATGATAATATCCTCTCCGAGCTCGATTTTTTTAGAAATTTCCACCTCTTCATCTTTATTCAGCAAAGAAATTTGCCCCATTTCCCTCAAATACATGCGCACAGGCGAGTCCGAGCGACTCCACTCCAGCAAGTCATTTTCATTAGCAAGGTCAAATTCCTTCTCCAGGCTCACATCTTGCAGCTTTTGCTTTTCTTCTTGGAGTCTTTTTTCATCCTCGATATTTTGCATTTGCGCGATTTCTGCTGCCGAAAAAAGCTTCACCTTATATTTTTTAACCAAAGAGCCAATTTTTTTTGCCGTGCTTGAATTTGGCTGCTTTTGGATATATTTAACCAATTTTTCATAGGTGAGATAATCGTTCCTATTCTCCCTAAACAATTCTTCAAGTTCTAAATTTTTAGCATCCACGAATTACCCTTTTTTAAATCAATAAAATACATTCCGCCAAACTTAATTAATTTTTAGATTTTAATTTGTTGATAAATTGTCACAAAAGTCAACATAAAATTTTACATCTCCTAAATCGTATTTTAGAAAAAATTTTTCATAATTTTTTTAGATTATAATTATTTAATGCAAACCCTCACTGAAATTTACACCGCAAAAATCGAGGTCAAAAAGTCCGCCTTCATCGCCACGCTTTGTCCCTTTAGTGCCTTTAAAACTGAGCTTAAGAGGCTAAAAATAGAACACCCCAAGGCCGCGCATTTTGTCCATGCCCTACGCTACCGCAACGCTCTCAAACAAATCATCGAGGATAAAAGCGATGATGGCGAGCCTAAGGGCACCTCAGCTCTGCCCTGCCTCAATGTCCTAAGGGGCAAGGAGCTCGTGGATGTGGGGCTCATCGTGGTGCGCTATTTTGGCGGGGTGAAGCTCGGCACTGGAGGCCTCGTAAAAGCCTACACCGCAGCGGCTAATGCGGCCTTGAAGGAGGCGAATTTTCACGCCGTGAAAGAAACGATAACCCTCCACGCTCGCCTTCAAAATCTAGCCCAAATTGAACATTTTTTGCAAAAAAACGCCCCAGAATACACAAAAAAATTCGTAGAAAATGCGGTCCTCATCGGCGTCTTTTGCGATGCGGGAGAAAGAATGCGCCTTGAAAATTTCTGCAAGGCCTTTAATCCTCAACATCTGCGCCTAGAATTGGGCAAATTTTAATCCCCGTGCGTTGGCAAATGCTCAGGCTCGATTTCGTTGTTTTTGATAAATTCCTCCTTCGCCCTCTGACAGCGCTCATCGCGTAGCTTTCGATACTCACTACGGATTTTGATTTCCTTTTGGCTCAAGGGTCGCTCCTCCATGAAGGAGATGTGAAAATAGGTATCATCACTCTTAGAATGCGCCTCGTAAAAATCGATGTAGTCAAAATAGTCCTTGTGCGTTTGGTAAAGCACCACTTCCTCGATGTAAATGGTCGGTCCAAAGCCCTTGTGATTTTGCGTGTTGTGCCCAAAACCTGCTGCGTATTTGATCCTGTAAGTGTACATTTTACTCTCCTAAAAATTCCTCATAAGTCCCGCGAAAATCACGCAACTTTCCTCCGTCTAAATGCCAGATGCGATTGGCAAAAGCGCTCACAAGCTCCCTATCGTGCGTGATGCAAAGTGCTACGCCCTTAAAATTGTGCAAAGCCTCGCCCAGGGCAATGATGCTTTCTAAATCCAAATGATTATCCGGCTCATCCAAAAGCAAAAAATTCCCCCGCTCAAGCATCAGGCGAGAGAGCATCAGGCGATGCTTTTCTCCCCCGCTTAAACTTCCCGCATTTTTTTCCTGATCTGCGCCACTAAAAAGCATTCTACCTAAACACTTGCGAATTAAGTCTAAATCCTTAAATTTTTCACTCATCAGCCATTCGTAAAGTTTCACATCTCCACAAATGAGACGACTCGTATCCTGCGGAAAATACCCAAGCTCAATGGTCGCACCCAAATGCACTAAGCCACTATCAGCCTTTAACGCTCCAGCGATGATTTTAGCCAAAGTGCTTTTACCCACGCCGTTTGCACCGATAAGGGCGATTTTATCCCCCTTTTCGATTTTAAGCTCCAAATTTGAAAACAAGGCCACATCATAAGCCTTGCTAATGCCCTTAAATTCTAGCACCTCGTTGCCAATTTCCCGCCCCGGACGAAAGACAATGCTAGGGTCGCGTCTGCTGGAGATTTTAATCTCCTCTAGCTCTAATTTTTCCAAAGCCTTCGCCCTACTTGTGGCCTGCCTTGCCTTAGAAGCGTTCGCGGAAAATCGGCGTATGAAATTTTCTAGCTCCTCGCGCTCTTTTAGAGTTTTATCGCGCTTAAGCTCAGCTTGCCTAGCCAAAAGCGTAGAAGCCATATACCAGTCGTCATAATTGCCCGCAAAATCGCGAATTTGCTTAAAATCCACATCCAAAATTCGCGTGCAAATTTTATTGAGAAAATGCCTATCGTGGCTGATCACCACAAGGGTCCCCTCGTGGCGCAAAAGCTCATTTTCAAGCCAAGAAATCGCCTCTAAGTCAAGGTTATTGGTCGGCTCGTCCAAAAACAGCACATCCGCGCCCAAAAATAGCACCTGTGCCAATAAAACCTTAAATTTATCCGCACTTTGTAGGCTACTCATTAAAGCATTAAAATCCTTGATTTTTAAAGAGCTTAAAATTTTCTCACACCTCGTTTCGCAGTCGTAGTTGGGGTCCTCTTCTGCGCAAACCATCTCAAGCTCACCCAAGCGCTCATTGATGGCGTCTGTAAATTCCTCGCTCAAATAAAGCTTTTCTTTTTCCTTCAAGGCCTCGTAAAGCCTCTTGTTTGCGCACATCACGGCATCTTTTACTGTGTAATTTTCAAAGGCGAACTGATCCTGCCCCAAAACCGCCACGCGCAAACCCTCATCGATGCAAATTTCACCGCTATTTGCTTCAAGCTCGCCTGAGAGAATTTTTAAAAAAGTGCTTTTGCCAGCGCCGTTCGCACCGATGAGCCCGTATCGCTGCCCCCTAACAAGCTTTAAATTTACATTTTCAAACAAGAGCTGATTGGCAAAGCGCATCGTGAGATTTTTAACTTCGACCATAATTTTCCTTAGAATTTTTGAAGTATTGTAGCGAAAAGCTTTTAATAAAGAAGAAAGGTTTAAACTAAGTCAAACCTAAAAAAAAGTGTCATATTAAAGACAAGCTTTAATTGCCTCGTAAAGCTCTTTAGAAGTCTGTTTGATGTGTTGCTCCATTTTTTTGTGTAAAAATCCCCCATTTTCATCATAAAATTCACCTTTGGTTAGACTTTTAAATTCTCTAATCTTAGTTTGAGTATTTTGCCTTAAGCATTCTTTTATAAAATCGCAAGTTTTACCACTTGTGCGATGTGCCACCACCAAAACATCAAAGCACTTAATGCCTTGCTCTAAAGCTTCTTTGCTTAGCAACTCAAATTGATTTACAAGCTCTAAATCAACATCACCAACCGAGCAAAAAGCTACATATTTACCATCAAATTCCACTATGGCTACAAAATCGCCTTTTTCATAATATTTAAAATATTTCACTAAAAATTTATTTTCTAAAGTGCGTAAAAATGCACGAGAAATACTTGCAGTCTTTCCTGTGTTAGCTGCACCTTGAAGTGTAATTAACGCGTTAAATTTAATCATTGCTTTTTCCTTTCTCATCTTTATTTTCTATATCCCGTATCAAACCCATAATTTGATAAAAATTGTAATTATAAGCTAAATCATCAGCTTTTGCAAAATCCCAAATCCATAAAATTACAATTAAAATTTTTAAACCAATTAAAAGTGCGCCTCCTCCAAAAAGCATAAATACACCAACTAATGAATCGGAATCAGAATGAATGTCCACACTTTGAATCATAATCTTTGGAACAATAAGCATAGCAACCAAAAGAAATATTCTTTTGCCCAGTCATAAATCTAGCAATTCCAAAAGCACCAAAAAAAAATGTAAGAATTTTTAATTTTGATGCCTCTTTTAAATTTAGTTTATCCATCCTGCTATCAAATTGCTTTAATTGTTCACTAGAAAATTTATCAAGCTTTCGCTCAACCAAATTTAACTCATAATCATCGCCAATAGCCCACGCAGTGTTTGCCATCACATCTACTTTATTCATAGAAAAACTCCTTTCTTAAAAAAATGAAATGGAATTGTTCCACTAATTTAGCCTATAAAATATTGAAATATTAAATATATTTTTAATAAAACATTGATTATTTCAAGTGTTTTTAATAAAGAATTTTTAATGTAAAATCAGCCTAAAGCATTTAAAAATTTAAGGTAGCTTATGGCGAAAAAAAGCAAACGCGATATGGCGTATCATTTGGGTGTTGATGTTAGCACTTTATATAATTGGAAAAAATACAAGCCAAACCTTTATCGAAGCCAATTTCAATGTCCTAGTCCAAGGGGTCAATGACATGAGCGAGAGCATCAAGGAGCAAACGCAGGGCATAAGCCAAATCAACGAGGCCATCGCCCAGTTAGAATCCGTAACGCAACAAAGCGTCGAAGCGGTCAGTCATTCTCAAGAAATCAGTCTCAAGGTCAATGCGATGGTCGATGAAATCAAGGCTGAGATTAAAAAGAAGCAATTTTAACTGCGTTAAAAATTCTGCACTAAAATCTTTTGCAGATCTTCTAAGGCTCTATAATGAATGAAAACTTCCGCTTCACGCCCATCCAAAAACTGCTTCAAAACGAGGCCTTAAAGCCTTACCCGCACCTTTTGAAGGTGCATTTTGCCAGAGCCATTGTCGCACAATGCCGCAAAAATAAGGAATTCTTGGATGAAAACGCCTTGATTTTGAGGATTCAAGACGCGCTTTTAAAATTTGACCGCAGGGATTTTCAAAGCCTCATCAACGCTACGGGCGTGATTTTACACACCAATCTGGGCCGCAGCCTCATCGACAAACAAAGCTTTGAAGCCTGCAAAAATTTGCTCTGCTCCTACTCCAACCTAGAATTTGATCTCAAAAGCGGCAAAAGAGGCTCACGCTATGGCGTGGTGCTTGAGAAACTTAAAATTCTCTTTGACTGCGAGGACGCCCTCATCGTCAATAACAACGCAGCGGCGGTATTTTTGGTGCTCAATTCCCTAGCTCGTGATGCCGAGCTCATCACTTCAAAGGGCGAGCTTGTCGAAATCGGCGGGGGCTTTAGGATGAGCGAGGTGATAAGGGCAGCAGGCAGCAGGCTCATCGAGGTGGGCACGAGCAATAAAACGCATCTTGAAGACTATGCCAAGGCCCTGAGTGAAAGCACGGCTTTGATTTTAAAAACGCACAAATCAAATTTCACCCTCGCGGGCTTTCATGGTGAGGTCGGCATTGAGGATTTGGGCGCTCTGGCTCGCAAGAGGGGGCTTTGGTGCTATTATGATTTGGGCTCTGGCTGGTGCGGAAAGCTAGAATCTAGCCTTGCAAAAAACGAGCCTGAAATCAAAAAAGTCCTCAAGCATTGCGATGTTTTAAGCTTCAGCGGCGATAAGCTTTTTGGCTCTGTGCAAGCAGGCATCATCCTAGGCAAGAGCGCCCTCATCGATAAAATGCGGCAAAATCAGCTTTTGAGGATGCTACGCGTGGATAAAATCACCCTAGCCTTTTTGAACGAAAGCCTCAGGGCCTATTTGGAAAAATCCTACGCGAAAATTCCCACCCTGAAGCTTTTAAACGATGATTTAGCAGCGGTCAAAAAAAAGGCCCTTTGGGCACAAGCTAGGCTTAAGATCACAAGCGCGCTAAAAACCAGCCGCTCCTTAGTCGGCGCGGGCTCGATGCCGGGTAAAAGCCTACCCACAGCCGTTTTGGCGCTTGAGGGCGAGGCGCTTTGCTTGCAGGAGAGAATGCGGGAAAAAAACATCATCGCGCGCGTGGAGGATGGGAGGGCGGTTTTGGACTTTCGCAGTGTTTTGGAGGAGGAGCTAGAAAGCCTTGTGGGTGGGATTAACGCGCTATGAAAACCCTCATCATCGGCACCGCAGGGCACATAGACCACGGCAAAACCTCGCTCATTAAGGCGCTCAATGGCTTTGAAGGCGACACGCTCAAGGAGGAAAAAGAAAGGCAAATCACCCTGAAACTCAGTTTTTCAAATTTAAGCAGGGGGGGGGTGAATTTAGCCTTCATCGATGTGCCGGGGCATAAGGATTTGCTCAAAACGATGATAAGCGGCGCCTTTGGCTTCAACGCCTCCTTATTCGTAGTGGATATTAATGAGGGCTTGAGGGCGCAGAGTTTGGAGCATTTGATGGTGCTGCAAATTTTGGGAGTGCGAAGGATCATTTTGGTTTTGAGCAAGTGCGATTTGTGCGAAAATTTAAAGCAAAAAAGCGAGGAAATTTTAGAGCAAATGGGGGCTTTAAAAATGGAGCCTTGCAAAATTTTTCACACCAGCACCCTCACAAAAATGGGCATTGAGGATCTGAAAGAATTTCTCTTTGGCCTACCTTTTGGCCTAGCTTTGCAGGGACTGGACGAGGGGCAAATTTTCAGGCTTTACATTGATAGGGTCTTTTCGCTCAAGGGTGTGGGGACTATCGTTACGGGCAGCTTGAACGAGGGAGAAATCATCAGGGGCGAAAAAATCATCTGCCCGGATAGCGGCGAGGAAATGCGGGTGAAAAACATCCAAAGCTTTGAGAAAAATTTAAGCCACATCCGGGCCCCAGGTCGTGTGGCCCTGAACTTGAATTGCGATTACAAGAAGCTTCAAGCGGGCTTTTTGCTGAGTAAAAAAGGCTTTTTTAGGGGCTTTTTGGAGTGTGATGTCCTGCTCTATGCGAAGGATGTGAGGGATCAAAAATTCATTTTTTGCGTGGGGAGTAGGCAGCTTGAGACGGAGCTTCGTGTGCTTGAAAAATGCGCCGATGGGGAATTTTTTGCGCATTTGCGTTTTAAAAAAAAGCTTTTTTTGGGCTTTAATGAGGCCTTTATCTTGCTTGAAAATGGGCGCGTTTTTTGCGGCGGGAGGGTTTTAAACCCCGTGAGTGAGCCGCTCAAAAGGGACAAAAAAATCAAGCTTTTGGGTCTTTTGAGGGAAAAAAATTTCCCCGCTGCCTTTGACCTTCTCAAAAACGCGCACAAACGCGGCTTTGGGCTGCTTTCAAGCTATCAAAGATTTGGCCTCAAGCATGAAAAAGCCTTAGAATTGGCTAAAAATTTAAAAGGGGCCTTTGTGGATGAAAAGGGGCTTAATGTCTACGCGCTAGATGCCCTTGATGTGCTGCAAAAATGGGTCGATTCTGTGCTGGCAAAAAATCCTCACGCGATGATCGCGCCTCAATCCATGTCCCTGCGCATCCCTTGGGCGAGTGAGGGGCTTTGTGGCTTTGCTTTAAAACGGATGGATCTAGCCTGTGAGCGGGGTGTGTATTTTAAAAAGGGCTTGAATTTACAATCTTTGCAGGATGAGGGTCTTGCTAAACTTTATGAAATCCTTAAAAATCAAGCCCTAACCCCCGATGCGCCCTATAATCTCTATGAGAATTTAGAGCTGGATAGAAAAAGCGGCGATGTCCTGCTTAAAAAACTCACAAAAAAGGGCTTGGTGGTGCGTCTGGCGCATAATCTTTTCGTGGAAAAAAGCGCTCTTGAAAATTTAAAGCAAGAACTGCTTTTGTGGCTTGAAAAACAAAGCCTTGATGTGCAAATTCTCAAGCAGAAATTTCGGCTTTCTAGAAAATATGCCATCGCTTATTTGGAGTATCTTGACCTTGATGAAAGGGTGGTGAAAATAAAGGATAGTCGCTTTTTGAAAGCAAAAATTTAATGTGGGACTATAAAATTATAGAAATTTTTTCAGGGAGTGGATGATGAAGAAGATCGGTCTTGTTTTGGGACTTTGCGGGGCATTATTTGCGGCGAGCGATGCGGAGCTTTTGGAGTTTTACTCAAGCACGATCAAGGCGCAGTTTCCTGACGCTAAAATCAGCATAAAAGAAAGAAAAAAGGTCGGCGATACGGGCTTTGAGAGCGTGATCATAGGCATAGAGGTGGATGGGAATAAGCGGGAGGAAATTCTTTTCACAAAAGATAACATCATCGTGCCGGATGTTATTGATTTGAAGGCTAGGATTTCTTACAGGCAGGATTTTGAGGTCAAAAAATTCCAAAAAGCGAGGGAAAATTTTGCTAAAAATGCCAAGAGCGCGGTGCAAAAAGAGAGGATGATCATCAGCTTGGGGGACAAAAACAAGCCTAAAATTTATGTGTTTTCAGACCCTGAGTGTCCCTACTGTAGGGAGCAGATGGCAAACATAAAAAATATGCTTAAGACTAAGCAAATTCATTTCATCCTCACTCCAGTCGCGCACGGAAAAAGCGCTTTTGAAAAGGCGGCTCTCATCTACAAAGAAAGCAAGAGCGCTAAAACGGACGAGGAAAAAATCGCTATTTTGAATAAGTATTTTGATAAAAACATTAAGGATTATCCTAAGGTCAGCGAGGCGGAGGTGAAGGAAATTTTCGAGCTTTACCGCAAATATCGCTCTTTGGGGCTCATCGCGACACCGACCGCTATAGAATAGCAGGTGGGGCGGTGGCTTTCGCTTTTGTGGCAGCCTGCGGATGTGTGTCGATGCGAACGCGATAAAATGCGAACGGGCCAAAGGTGCTTGGTTGTTTGCAGAGGAATTTATCGGGACGGCAAAAGGATGCTGGCTTTTTGAAGAAAACGTAAAATCACTGGGCGATAGGATTTGATGGTGGAAATTTTGTTGATTTTAAGCTTGATTTTTGAACTTTTGGCTCTCGCGCTGAGTTTGTATTTTAGCAATGCGAGGATTTTTTTCCTCACTCTAGCCCTGCTTGGAGCAAAAATCCCCTATCTTTTCACAAGCGTTTTGCAAGCGCATTTGTTCGTTTCTTTATTTTTACCCTTTGTTTTTTTGATATTTTTTCTCAAAAAATTCCCCGCAAAAATTTTTGACAGGGCCAATCTTAGCGCCATTTTATTGCTTGCTTTTATGGGCATTTTAGTTCTCATTTTGCCGCAAAATACGCATTTTGTCAGCGCTGCTTTGAATTTTGAAATTTTTAATTTTTTTGAAACGATTAATGAGCTTGGTTTCATCATCTTTCTTTCAAGCGGGTTATTTTTAGGCCTGAAGGCGCTTAGAAACCTTGAATTTTATCCCATTGTGGCCCTTGTGGGGATGTATGTTAATTTTTTGTTTGAAAAAACTTGGGAAATAAAATACTACGAATTTGCAAGTGCTGTTTTTTGTTTTTATCTTTTACAAAATGCTTACAAAGCGTTATTTTACGATGCCTTGACAAAACTACCCAATCAAAAAAAGCTTGAATTTTTTCTAAAAAACAAAGAAAGTTACACCCTAGCCCTTCTGCATTTTTGCGAGCTTCAATCCACAAAAGAATCTTATAAAAAGCTGATTTTAAAGCAAATCGCCAAAATTCTTAAGCGTTTTAGATGTCAAATTTTTATTTTAAATGATGATTTCATTCTCGTTTTCAAGGACAAAAACGCCGCACTGCATCATCTTGCCTATTTGGAATCCACGCTTAAAAACACTCATTTAAGCCTAGAAGGGGAGGAATTTAAGCCTGATTTTAAAATCGCATGGCAGGAAAACGAGGGTGGATTGATGCAGAATTTAACGAGCCTTAAAAAACAAATTTTTTAAGGCTTAAGATGATTATTTTTCGTTCGCCTCCACTTCAATATCAAGCCAAATTTCATCGCCTAAAGTTATGGTTTTTGTACTTGGAGCAAAGTTAAACTCGCTTCTTTTAATGAGCCCTTTCAAGCTAAAGCCTATTTTTTCTTTCATGCTATCGAGCTTAATTACCCCGCCGATTTCTGTGTCCAAAACGATTTCTTTAGAAACGCCAGCGATGGTTAAAACCCCCGTCATCTTTCCCCTATCATCCCCGCTTTTTTCGTATTTTTTCATCACAAAGGTCATATCGGGGAATTTTTTAGCCTTAAAAAAATCATCTTGCTGCAGATGATTGTCTCTGGTTTTATTGTCAGTATCCACTGAAGCGACCTTTATGGTGGCCTCCAGCCTTTTAAATTCCTTGCTTTGAGGGTCAAAATCAATCACCGCATCATAATCCTTAAAATTGCCCCTGACATTGCTGATTTGCAAATGTTTGATCTTAAAACTCACATCCGTGTGCGTTTTATCCAAAGTATAATCCTTCGCCAAAAGGCTGGAGCAGAGCAACAGGGCTGTCGCGATGGCGGTCAAAAATAATTTTTTCATCGTTTCTCCTTAAAAAATATTTGAAATTCTACTCAAAAAAGCTAATTATTCATTAATAATTTATTGTAATTTTTCCCTTAAAAAATCTACAAAATTTTCAAATTTGGGTAGGTTGAGTTCTTTCAACTCTCTTTGTTGCTTACCCCACATGCATTCTGGAAAAAAAGCATCCTCCCTAAAACGCGCCATAATGTGAAAATGCACCCTTGGAAGATAGTTGGCAAAGGATGCGATATTGATTTTATCAGGCTTGTAAAAGGCTATCAGCGCCCTCTCGCAAAGTAAAATTTTCTCAAAAAGCTCTTTTCGTAAAAACTCAGGACAATCGCTCAATTCTTTGTAATTTTTTTGCGTAAAAATTTTGATCCAAGGTATTTGCGCCTCCTCTTTTTCAATGTAAAAATTCTCATTTTCGTAAATTCGCATCCCCTCTCCTCGTGCAAAATTTGACAAAATTATATAAAATTTTTAAAACCAGTTTAGATATAATTAATAAAAAATTTAAATAAAGGAAAAGCCATGCGAATCGATTCCAATTACAATCACTATCATTCCAGCTTTCAAAAACAGCACAATGAAAACGCCAAAAATTCACAAGAAGAGCCAAGGCAAATGATCAATGGCGTTGAGCTTAACGCAAAGGAAGTGCAGGCCCTAAGGGAGCTTCAAAACATAGATCGCAATGTCAAAGCTCACGAAGCGGCGCATCAGGCAGCGGGTGGGGGGCTTACGGGAGCGGCGAGTTTTAGCTATGTCAAGGGGCCTGATAACCAAATGTATGCTGTGGCGGGTGAGGTGCCCATCAGGATGCAGGAGGGCAATACGCCCGAGCAAACCATAGCCAACGCGAGGCAGATTATCGCTGCTGCTATGGCGCCATCCGATCCCAGTCCTCAGGATTATAAGGTCGCCGCAAACGCTGCTAAGATGGAGTTTGAAGCAAGGGCAGAAATGATGAAAATGAAGGCCCAAGAGGCGAAAAAACAAAAAGATTCGCAAGAAAATGCAGACGAAGAAACAAATTCTTCGGCCTCAAACCACATCATCAAGGCAGGCACCGCTTAAAATTTGAGACAAAAGAGCGAAAATCAAACGACACTTAAAACAAATCTGCAAGCCAGAAAAATCAAGCAATTTTCATTGCTTGATAATCCTAAGCCTTAGGTCCTATCATCTTGCTAGGATCGACGAAATTCTTAAAATCCTCCTCACTCACCAAGCCCAGCTCCCTAGCGCTCTCTTTCAAAGAAATGCCTTTTTTATGGGCATTTTTCGCCACCTTTGCTGCGTTTTCATAGCCGATGTGAGGATTGAGGGCGGTAACGAGCATCAAAGAATTGTGCAGGTTGAAGTCTATCTTCGCACGATTTGGCTCAATGCCCACAGCACAATGCTCATTGAAAGAAAGCATCGCATCAGCTAGCAAATCAAGGCTCTGCAAAAAATTATAAATAATCACCGGCTTGAAAACATTGAGCTCAAAATTCCCCTGAGATGCCGCAAAACCGATGGCCGCATCGTTTCCCATCACCTGCACCGCCACCATCGTCATCGCCTCGCACTGGGTGGGATTGACCTTGCCCGGCATTATGGAGCTTCCGGGCTCGTTTTCTGGGATGATGAGCTCACCAAGCCCGCACCTAGGACCCGAGGCCAACCACCTGATATCGTTAGCGATTTTCATCAAATTTGCCGCCAGCCCCTTCATCGCGCCGTGCGTGAAATTTATCGCATCGTGGCTGGTTAAGGCGTGGAATTTATTAGGACTGGAAACAAAACTCGTGCCCAGAAGTTTGCTCAACTCCTCGCTCACTTTCTCACTGAGCTGCGGATGCGCATTAAGCCCCGTGCCAACCGCTGTGCCGCCAATGGCAAGCTCCCTTAAGGTCGGCAAAGAAGCGATAATTTGCTCTTTGGAGTGCGTCAGCATGGACAAATAGCCGCTAAATTCCTGCGCCAGGGTGAGCGGCGTGGCATCTTGAAGATGCGTGCGTCCGATCTTGATGATGCCCTCAAATTCTCGCACCTTCCTCTCAAAGGTAGCGATGAGGGTATCCAGAGCGGGGACTAGCTTTTTCTCCACCTGCTGCACGGCTGCTATGCTCATCGCGGTCGGGAAGGTGTCGTTGGAGCTTTGGCTCATATTCACATCGTCATTGGGATGCACGAGCTTTTCTTTGCGGAAATCCCCACCCATGAGCTCGGTAGCGCGGTTAGCGATGACCTCGTTTAAATTCATATTGCTCTGCGTACCCGAGCCCGTCTGCCAGATCGCAAGGGGGAAGTTGTCGTCAAATTTTCCCGCACAAATCTCATCGCAAGCCTTAACGATGGCGTCTTTTTTCGCATCGTTAAGCTTCCCCAGCCTGTTATTGACAAGGGCTAGGGACTTTTTGAGGTTGGCAAAAGCATGAATCAAAACCCTAGGCATCTTTTCAATGCCGATTTTGAAATTCTCAAAGCTTCTTTGCGTTTGAGCGCCCCAATATTTTTCATCAGGCACTTTCACCTCGCCCATCGTGTCGCGTTCGACTCTATAATCCACCTTAAACTCCTTTGCTGATGTAAGAATGGCGGATTTTATACAAGTATCATTAACCTTTTTTTAATGAAAAGTTAAAATTTTCGATCAAATTTTAAAATCAATAATCCTAAAATCATAATTTGAAAACTGCCTTGAAAAATCTTGACTCAAATTTTGCCTCAAGTCATTTTGGGATGCTAATTTTTCATACTGGCTAGGATGCTGCACCCGAAACTGCGCCAACTCCTGCTGCGTGAGCGCAGAAAGACCCCCCTCAAGCACTTTTGTCAGCAAATCTTTAGCCTTCTTCTTTTTGCTCGCATTAAAAGCCCTGCTAGCCACGTCCAACTCATCAGCCACCCTCGCAAAAGTCCTCAAATCGTTAGTATCGTAAAGCTCACTGTAATCCACCTGACCATCCAAATTTTTATCGCTATTCAACCTATCATTCAAGCCCGCTTCGATGTCGATTTCATTAAGCATGGTCGAATCAGCTCGCATCTTGCCCGCATAAGAAAAGTGCACATTTCTACCCTCAATGCCAATCTCGGTCGTATGCAAATAGGCATTCTCAAGTTCAGAGCCCGCTATAATGCCATCCTTGTCCGCATCGGCCTGGAGCCAATTTAACCCATAGGCCATATCGCTAAACCACGAAGAAACGAAATTTTGCGCATCGGCATTGAGCCTGATGCTCCCATCTTCTCTTTGAAAATAGTTTCCTTCGTCTTTAAATTTATTTCTCAGTCGTTCAAAATTATCCTCGCTCAGGCTGAGTTTGATGAGTTGATCGCTATGCCCATCCTCAAAAACCACCCTCACGCCCACGCCATTAGAGCCAAATTCTAGCATTTTGGCCCCCTCCTGCTCCTCCTTTGCGAGCTCATTTTGTGAGTGAGCTTGCAGGGCTACTTCGCCGGACCTGATATAAGCACTAGAAAGGGATTTAAAATTAATGCCATCAATATTCATCGCCGATCCTTGGATATTTTGAAAAAAGCTTCAAACGACACATCGAGCCTTGATAGAAGGGTAAAGCATTGCAATAGCGAAGCTGACTATAATAATAAGCATCATACCCCCTCACCCTCGCATCTTCTTTAGAAAAATTTTTGCCAGCAAAAAGCACCGAAGAGATAAAAAGCAACAGAACAAAAATTCTCATCCCGGCTCCTTCTGTAGATAAATTTCCCACCATATCGGCCACGGGATCAAAAATTTAAGCTCACTCCACCGTTACACTCTTGGCCAAATTGCGCGGCATATCCACATCATTGCCCAGCCTGATTGAAATTTCCATTGCCAAAAGCTGCACCACAAGCATCATTTCAAAAAACTCACACATATAATGCTCATGCTCCCCAGTCCTGATAAAATCATCCCCCAGCTCAAATTCTAGCGGCGAAATGCACAGCAGGGTTGAGTCCCTAGCTATCAGCTCCTCCACATTGGATTTTGTCTTTTCATACAGCTTTTTTGAGGGCATCAGCGCTATGGTGTAAAGCTTAGAATCAGCCAAAGCGATGGGGCCATGCTTCATCTCTCCCGCAGGATAGCCCTCCGCATGCAAATAAGAAAGCTCCTTAAGCTTTAGTGCCCCCTCCAAGGCCAGCGGGTAAAACACATCTCGCCCGATGAAAAAAAAGCCATGCCCGTCCAAATAGCGCTTGGAAAGGCGACGAATTTTCTCGTGCATCGCCTGCTTCACCACCACGCAACTTGGAATTTTCAAAAGCGCCCCAAGCTCGCCAGCAAGATCCATTTTTTTCTTTTGCGCGATGAAGATCGCTAGCATCCACAGCGTCAAAACCTGCGTGGCAAAGGCCTTCGTGGAGGCTACGCCCTTTTCAATACCCGCTCGGGTCAAAAGCGAAAAATGTGCCAAACGAACGATGTTGGAATTATCCACATTGCAAATGGCTAGGCTTTTTGCTCCCTTTTGCTTGGCGATTTTTAGGGCTTCTAGCGTGTCTGCGGTCTCGCCACTTTGCGAAATGACGACGAAAAGAGAGCCCGGCCTAACGATGGCGTTGCGGTAGCGAAATTCGCTCGCTATCTCCACCCTAGCGCTCACTCCCGCCACACTTTCAAACAAATAACTCGCCGCCAAGGCCGCATGATAGCTCGTCCCACAGGCGCAAAGCGTGATCGCATCAAGCCCCTCCAAATCCTCCCCCTCAAGCTCATCAAAAACCACCCTCTCGCCCTCAATGCGACCCATCAAAACCTCGCTCATCACGCGACTTTGCTCGTAAATTTCTTTCTCCATGAAAAAACGAAAGCCGTCTTTTTGCGCGTAGGCCTTATCGCTGCTAAGCTTGACGAAGGTGCTATTTTTAGGGGCTCCGTTTTCAAAAATGACCAGCTCCTGCGCCCCCGCATAGCCCAAACTCAAATCCTCAAGATAAATCACCTCGCTAGCGCTACCGATGAGCGCAGCATCCCCGCTCGCAAAATAAAGCTCTCCCGCAGCATTCTTACCCACGATCAGGGGCGCGGCATTTTTAGCAAAAAAGACCCTCTGCGCATCCTTTTTTGTGATGAGTAGGATGGCAAAGGCTCCGCGTAGGCGCTTGATCGTCTTTTCAAAGGCCGCAAAAGCGTCCAAATTTTTCGTGTAAAATTCAAACAATTGCACGATGATCTCGGTATCCGTTTGGCTCAAAAAGCTCACACCCTCCGCCTCAAGCTCGTCTTTAAGCTCCTTGTAATTTTCAATGATGCCATTGTGGATGACGCAAGAATACTGCCCCAAATGCGGATGAGCGTTGATTTCATTGGGCTTGCCGTGGGTCGCCCATCGCGTATGACCTATGGCAAGACCCTGCCCCTGACTGCTAAAATCCTTGCATTTGTTGGCTAAATTTTCGAGCTTACCCACAGCCTTAAAAAAACGCAGCTCCCCCCCACTCATCACCGCCATCCCAGCGCTATCATAGCCTCTATATTCTAGCTCTTTGAGCCCATTTAGAATGACTCGTTTTTTCTCATTTTTTCCTATGTAGCCGACAATCCCGCACATTTCACCCGCCTATTAGAGTATTGATCAGTCTTTCTTGATGGTTGAGCAGGGCATCATTCTTGTGAAAGATGAAAACATTGCGCGTTCTTTGGCGTATGGTTTGAATTTTTGCCGTGCTCAAATGCAAATCATAAAGACTGAAAGTATTCACAATAAATGCCATCAAACCCTGCTGGTCCCTAGCATTGAGGTTTAATTTTGCATAAAATTTAGAATAATTTAAGTCCAATTTTAGCTCGTCTTTTTTAATGCTTGGCTTTTTGATCTTCTTTTTGATGGGATTTGTGAGGGTTGAGTTTAAAAGCGCGTAAAGCTTGCTTTCTTCGCTTTCATCGACGCGATTGGCGTATTCAAATTTGAGATAAATTTTATCATCAAAAAGCTCATAAAAGCTCATAAAAATGAGGTTGAATCGAGTGAGGGCGTTGAGGATAAATTCTGGCTTGAAATTCTTACTTGCGATGATTTCTAGGCTCAAATTTGTCCGGGTACTCAGCCAGAATTTGAGAGGATTCTCACGCGCTAAAATAGCGATTTTAACGATATCCTCAGGGCTATTTTTGATGACGAAAAGATTGGATTTGATGTGGAGGATTTTATCGCGCAAAATTTCATCTTGTTTTAAAAAAATTCCACTCCGCTTCAAGGCCCACTCTTTTTTGAGGCGCCTCGTGCCCTCTTCTAGCAAATTCACATCGCTAAAGCCCTCTTTTGCGTTTTCCAAAAGCCTATTCAAAACCCTGCAAAAAAAATCCCCCATGCCAAAAATTCTAGCCCTAAGTCCCGTCAAAAGATGCAAAAGCTCTAAACTCCTCACATCCTCAAGCCGCGAAAGCAGCCCGGTGATGATGATGGGATTGTAAATGTCCTCCTTTTCGATGAGATCCTTAAGGGCGTTAAAATGCCTACACAGACGCACTCCGAGCTCTAAATTTTGCGCCCGCAAATCCCACCGACTGCAAAAGGCCCTGAAGGCCCCGCCCCTCTCCTCCCCAAGCGCGTGAAAAAGCAAAACAAGCTTCAAAAGCTTTTCCTCCTCCTCGCAAAGCTCCCAGCTTGAATCCTCAAAGCCGCGCAGGAGCAAAAAGGCCTCCACATCAAAGCTATACTCGCCCTCTTCATGGCACAAAAAGCGCTGCAATGGCCTGAAAATAAGGGCTAGCTTCCCGCTATCGAGCAGGAGTTTTAAAAGCGCAAAGCTATGCTTTCTCTCAAAAAAGCCCTCAAAAATTCGCAGGGCCTCCTCGCTTTTTGTCCTCTCAAAGGGCAGGATTTGCAGGGCATGAACCCAGTGGATGCTGAAATTTTGCGGCACATCATCCAGCGATGATAAAACTTGCAAAGCCTCGATAAGGCTTGAAAATTTAGGCTCTTGGGCGGAGGATCCGTTTTTGATTTTTTCACTCAAAAAAATGCTATAAAAGCTGATCGTATGCATGCTTTGGAGAATTTTTCCCACAAGCAGGGCGGCCGCTTTTGAATTTTTTTTGCCCTTCTTATACATCAAATCCGCCATTTCTTCGGCTACTGAGAGGGAAAATCTGTCTTCGTCTTTTCGGCTTTGCAAATTCAAAGCCGACTTGAAAGAAAGCACAAATTCCCCAGCCAAACGCAACCGACTAAGCTCCCCCTCATCGATGAAATTTAGGGCGTGATTGCGCGGGGAATTTTTAAAAAGCGCGAGCAAATCATCCAGTCTTCTCAGGTCCAAAAGCCCGCCACACTGCTTTTTGAGGTCAAATTCCTGCGGGGTGAAAACGGGGTAAGCATGGGGGGAAAACAGACCCCGCGCCAAAGAGTCCTTGTGCGTGCGTAAAAGCCTTTCAAATTTCTCCTTGCTTTCCTTAAATAAGGGCTTTGAGCCGCAAATGAAGCGCGTTTGTATGAGGGAGCTGATGAGGGGGCTATCCCTGAGCCCATCAAGCCCGTCAAGCTCTAAAATCACATGATCAAGCCGCAAGCCGACATCATTCAAAACGCCTATGAAGCTTTTAATCATCATTTTGAGTTGGTAAATTTTGAGATTTTTATAAACCAAAATGAGGGGCAGGGTCTCCTCAAAACAAAGCCCATTTTTCGCATAATAGCTGCGCGCGATGACGCAAAAAGGCACGAGCTGGGGCGGGGGCAAAAAGTCCCCAAAATAAGCCCTCAAAACCGCCACATAAGCCCTCTCAACCCAGCCATCCACCTTTTTACAATGATGCTGGCTGAAAGAGCCCTGCTTTAAAAAAAACCTTTGACAATGCCCACGGTATGCGATGATTTCGTCTTTTAAGGCCTGCGTTTCCTCAAACAACCCCAACCTCGTTTTGCAAATTTAAGGCCCCATTTTAGCCTAGAATTTACGCTTTGATTCTAAACTATCTTTCAGTAAGCGAAATTTATAATCGCGCTTTAATTTCACACAGGCAAACAACGATGCAAAAACTCATCCACGAACTCGATCAAGGCGCCAGAATAAGCAAGGAGCAAGCCTTCAAGCTTTATGATTTGGACCTTTTCACTCTGGCAAAATACGCCCACAAAAAGCGCACCGCCCTGCACGGACGCAAGGTTTATTTCAACCGTAATCGCCATATCAATCCCACCAATATCTGCGCAGACACCTGCAAATTTTGCGCCTTTTCAGCCCACAGAAAAAATCCCAACCCCTACCTGATGAGCCATGAGGAAATTCTAAACATCGTCGAGGACACGCTAAAACGCGGCACAAAAGAGGTGCACATCGTCTCTGCGCACAACAAAAACACGACTTGGCAGTGGTATTTGGAAATTTTTCAAAAAATCAAGCAAAAGCATCCTCAAATTCACATCAAGGCCCTCACCGCAGCCGAGATTGACTTCATCCATCGCAGGTGGGGACTTAGCTATGAGGCGGTGGTGGAAAAGATGCTCGAATATGGCGTCGATTCTATGCCCGGCGGGGGGGCGGAAATTTTCGATGAGGGGGTGCGTGAAAAAATTTGCAAGGGCAAGGTCAGCAGTGAGAACTGGCTCAAAATCCACAAAATTTGGCATCAAAAGGGTAGGCAGAGTAACGCCACGATGCTTTATGGGCACATTGAAAAAAGAGAGCATCGCATCGATCACATGCTAAGACTCAGGGCACTGCAGGATGAAACGGGCGGTTTTAACGCCTTCATCCCGCTGGTGTGGCAAAAGGACAATAGCTTTTTGGATGTGAGGGAGCAGCTTGATAGCGAGGAAATCCTCAAAACCATCGCCATCTCGCGTCTGGTGCTGGATAATATCCAAAACATCAAGGCCTACTGGGCGACCATGACCTTGAATTTGGCCATGGTGGCGCAGGAATTTGGCGCGAATGATTTGGATGGCACGATAGAGAGGGAAAGCATACAAAGCGCAGGGGGGGCAAAGTCGGCTAGCGGGACGGGCTTGAAAACCTTCATCGAGCTCATACAGACCTCAAATTTCCTGCCTGTGGAGAGGGATAGCCTGTATAATGAGCTTCAAATTTATCAAGGCTGTGAATGAATTTTTTTGACCTAAAGGCTCACGGCACTGATGTCAAAACCGAGATTTTAGCGGGGCTTACGACTTTTTTAACCATGGTCTATATCATCCCCGTAAATTCCTACATCGTAAGCAACACAGGCATGCCCCTAGAGGCCCTCATCACGGCCACAGCCCTCATCACCATCATCACCAGCGCCTTCAACGGCCTCTTCGCCAACACACCCGTAGCCATGAGCGTGGGAATGGGACTCAATGCCTATTTCACCTTCGTGGTTTGCCTGGGGCAAAATGTGCCCTGGCAGAGCGCTTTGGGGGCTGTTTTCATCTCCAGCGTCATTTTTTTGGGGCTTTCTTTTACAAATTTCCGCCTGTGGGTGATCCGCAGCATCCCTAAGGATCTGCGTCTGGCGATTTGCGCGGGGCTTGGCCTCTTCATCGCCTTTTTAGCCCTCACGCAAATGGGCATCATCGCGCACAATGAAAACACCCTCATAGGCCTTGGGAATTTCAAAGATCCCAATGTTTTATTCGGGATCTTCGCCCTCATCGTCCTCATGTTTTTCTGGGCGATGGGACTGAAGGGGGTCTTCATCATCGCCATCCTCACCAACGCCATCATCGCTTGGAGTTTTCACATTGACGGGGCTAGCTTCCCGCAAAATTTAATCTCCCTGCCCAATTTCAGCAGCCAAGACGGCCTGGGGGCGATCTTTTTGCAGCTTGACATCAAGGGCGCTTTGAGCGTTTCGATGGTGCCTGTGATCTTGACCCTCTTCATCATGCAGCTTTTTGACAGCATAGGCACGGTTACGGGCGTGGGCGAGCGGGATAAAATTTTCGACGAACCCGTTACAGGCGAGAAAAAGCTCGGAAAAACGCTCATCGCCGATGCGCTAGGCTCCACCGCGGGGGCTATGGTGGGCACTTCTACGGTGACGGCCTTTGTGGAGAGTAGCACGGGGGTTGAGAGCGGGGGGAGGACGGGACTAGTCGCCGTGGTGGTGGCTTTTTGCTTTGCTTTGACCCTGTTTTTGCTGCCACTTTTTAAGGCAATCCCGGCCAACGCAATCTACCCCGTGCTCGTGATGGTGGGGATTTTGATGTTTGCCGCGGTGAAAAACATAAATTTTAAGGACAGCGCCATCGGCGTGGCCAGCTTTTTCACCATCATCATGATGCCCCTTAGCTACTCCATCACAACGGGCTTTGCCTTTGGATTTTTGTCGTATTTGATGATGCTGATTTTCAGGCGCGAGTGGGATAAGATCAATCTTGGCGTGGGAATTTTGGGCCTGATTTCTTTGGGAAATTTTTTATTGATCGCCCTGTGAGGTGGGGGAGTGATGTTTTATTCTTACGATGAATTCAAAGACGATGTGAAAATTTTAGCCCGGCAAATCCAAAAAGAATTCGCCCCCGATGCTCTTTTAGCCGTAGCTAGAGGGGGGATGAGCCTGGGGCATTCTTTGGCGGTGGCTCTTAAGACACGCTATCTTTTCAGCCTGAACTCCATTCACTATGAGGACACAAAAAAGCTTGATAGCATTGAAATTTTCAACATCCCAGACCTTAGCAAATATCAAAAAATCCTCCTGATTGACGATATCATTGACAGCGGTGAAAGCTTGAGAGAGATCACGAGAGTTTTGCAGGAAAAATTCCCCCACATCCAGCTTAAAATCGCGACCATCTTTTACAAAAAAAGCGCCCTTTTAGAGCCTGATTTTAAGCTAAAAGAAGCCAAAGAATGGGTTGAGTTTTACTGGGATATTGAAATTTAAAATTTTAAAGTACAATAAAGCCAAACGACCCCTCAAGGAAAAAAGTTGAAAAAAATTTTATGGCTGTGCTTGATTTGCTCCTTTGTTTTTGCGGATGAAAATTGGAAAGATTTTGAGCAGGAGTATCAAAAATACGAAGTGAGCGATCCACTCTCAGGCTACAATAAAATCATGACGCATTTTAATGTCTTGCTTTACGATCACGCCCTTGGCCCTATTTTAAGAGGCTACAACGCCATCACGCCAGAATTTATCCGCGAGGGGGCGCAGAATTTTTTCGAGCATCTTTTGGGGCCCTTTCGCTTTGTGGGCAATGTCTTGCAGCTGAAATTTAACAACGCCGGGGAGGAGTTTCAGCGCTTCTTGGCTAATACCATCATGGGCTTTGGTGGCTTTATGGATCCTGCCTCTAAGATGGGGCTTAAGAAGCATCCGGCCGATTTGGGCTTGGTATTAGCGCACTGGGGTGTGGGCGGAGGCTTTCATATCGTCTTGCCCCTCTTAGGACCTAGCAATCTCAGGGATGCCCTGACCCTGCCCGCGCTTTGGTATGCCTCACCTGTGGGCTACTTAAAGCCCGCTTGGGTCAGCACGGCGGTGGGGGCTTATAGCTTTGGCAATGAGCTTTCTTTTAGGCTTGATGAGGTGGATGCGATCTATCACAACGCGCCGAATTTGTATCCTTTCTTGCGCGATGCTTACGAGCAAAGGCGCGAGGAGCTTAGTAAATAGGAGAAGGTGATGAAAAAAATAATTTTGTGTTTGGCACTGGTTTTAGGCGGCTTTGCCCTAGAGCTTGATGAAATTCAAAGCACGATGCAAGAAAAGATCGATAAAAGCCTGAAAATTTTGCAGAATGCTAAAGCGGACAAAAAGGCAGCGGCAGCAGAAATTTTTACGCTTTTTGATGGGATTTTTGACTACGAGCTGATGGCAAAACTCTCCCTTTCTGAGCACTATGAAAAACTGACAGACGAGCAGAGGAGGGAATTCGCGCAGGCCTTTGAGGCCAGCCTTAAAAAAAGCTTTACCGATAAATTAGAGCTTTACAAGGATCAAATTTTAAAAGTGAAGAGCGCGGAGCAAAAAAACGAAAAACGATACTTCCTCACAAGCTCCATGGTCGTGGATGGCGAGGAAAAATTCATCGTTTTCAAATTCTACAACGAAGCCGACAATTGGCTCATTTATGATGTGGATATTTTGGGCATCAGCATCATCCAAACCTACCGCTCGCAATTTGGCGACATCCTCAATAACGGGGATTTTAAAACCCTCCTTGAAAAGCTAAAAACCATTACCATCGAGTGATGCTGGCTAGAATTTTAAGGATCTTCATCCGCCACCCCCTGGCTACCTTTTCAAGCACCCTTTGCCTTTGTGCGCTTTTGAGTCTTTGTGCGCTTGGGCTTTCTGTGGATGCGAGTGCGCAGAGTTTGCTTTTGGAGGATGATGAGGATTTAAAAATTTATAGAGAACTCTCAGGGCACTATCCGAGTGATGATTTTTTGATGCTAGCCTTCAGTCCCAGCGATGAAAATCCCTTTTCTCCTCGCAGTCTAGAAAGGGCTCAAGATCTCCACGCCAAGCTCGAGGGGCTTGAAGGCGTGGAGCGGGTTCTAAGCATCATCAACGCTCCCTTGCTTTCAAGCAGCGATAACGCCGACCTCAAGGAGCTTCTCAAAAATATCCCCACCATCACAAGCAAGGACATCAATGTGAGCAGGGCCAAGGATGAGCTTCTTCACAGCCCTTTTTACCAAAGCAATATCATTTCAAAAGACGGCAAGGTTGCAGCCTTCATCATCTATTTTAAGCCCGATTTGATCCACGCAAAACTCATCGAGGACAGGGACAGAGCAGATACGGAAGAGGAAAAAAATCGCCTCCGCCTCGCACTCAAAAAGCACCAAGAAGCGCAAAATGAAAGCAATAAAAAAATCCTAGAGCGCATCAAATCCATCAAAGCCCAGTTTGAAGCGGGGGGCGATGCGCTGTATTTGGGCGGGGTGAGGATGATCAGTGATGACATGATCAGCTACATTAAAGAGGATTTAAAAATTTACGGGCTTTCTTTGGTGCTTTTGCTCGCCCTTGCGCTTGGGTATTTTTTCCGCTCTGTGCCGTTGATGCTTTTATCGCTTTTGATTTGCTTTGCCTCCTTGGGCGCGGCCAGCGGGGTTTTTGCCCTCTTAAATTTCCCCATCACCGTCATCTCGTCCAATTACGTTGCCCTCGTCCTCATCATCACCCTCAGCATAGTCGTGCATATTTTGACGCATTTTTTAGAGACGCTCAAAATTCGCCCCCAAAGCTCCCTCCAAAACATCGTCCTCCAAACCCTCCTCGCCAAGGCAAGGCCTAGCTTTTTTGCCGTGCTCACTACGATGATAGGCTTTTTTTCACTGATTTTCTCCCACATTGAGCCCATCATTAAGCTCGGCATAATGATGAGCGTGGGGATAGGGATGGCCTTGATTTTTTGCTACCTCTTTTTGGCAAGCGCCCTCATACTCATAGGAAAAAGAGGCTCGCAAAAGGAATTCAAGCTTTCATTTTTGCATTTTTGCGCCCATTTGAGCCTGAAGCACAGGATGAAGGTTTATTGTGCCAGTCTTTTGGTGATCCTCATCGCCTGCGTGGGTTTGCCGAGGCTTGAGGTGGAAAATTCCTTCGTCAATTACTTCAAAGACGGCAGCGAGATTAAAAAGGGCCTGATCCTCATTGACAGGCAGTTGGGCGGCACGCTGCCACTTGATGTTGTCGTTCGCTTTAAGGAAATTCAAAGCAAGGGGGAGGGTTTGGACAGCTTTGAGGCAGAATTTCAAGCCCTAGCCGCCAAGGATACCTACTGGTTCAACAGTCAAAAAACAAGGCTTGCGAAGAAAATTCACGAGCACCTAGCCCAGAACGAATTTGTCGGATCGGTTTTAAGCCTCAACAGTCTTTTGAGTTTGGGGGCGACGATTAACGGCGGGAAGGATTTGGACGACTTCTCCCTCGCCTTTCTTAATGAAAATCTCCCCGATACCTTCAAGCAGGACCTGCTCTCCCCCTATGTCAATATCGAAAACAACGAACTGCGCTTTAGCCTACGCATCATCGACTCAGACCCCGCTCTGAAACGCAATGAATTTTTACAAAATTTACAGCAGGATTTAAACTCGCTTTTGAAGGATGAGGGCGTGGAGGTGCAAGTAACAGGCCTCATGCTCCTCTACAACAATATGCTCCAAAGCCTCTTTTCTTCGCAATTTGACACCTTAGCCTTTGTGCTTTTGATGATATTCTCGCTTTTTGTTTTGATTTTTAGAAGGCTCAAAATCGCCCTCATCGCCCTCATTTGCAATGTCTTGCCCCTCAGTCTCGTTTTCGCTCTGATGGGACTGCTTGGCATCCCTTTGGATTTGATGAGCATCACCATAGCCGCCATCGCCATAGGCATCGGCGTGGATGATATTTTGCACTATCTTTACCGCTTTGAGGAGGAGCTGAAGCATCAAAGCCCCGAAAATGCGGTGAAAAATTCCCACCTTTTCACGGGTGCGGCGCTTTATTACACGAGCGTCAGTATCGTTTTGGGCTTTAGCGTGATGATGAGTAGCCATTTCATTCCTACGATTTATTTTGGACTGCTCACCACCCTTGTCATGCTCTTACTTTTGGGGGGGAGTCTTGTTTTATTGCCCTGCCTGCTTTTAAGTTTTATCAGGAAAAATAAAGCTGCAAAGCCATCCACGCCACATAAATCAAAACAACAAAAACCAAATATTTGACAAATTTCATTTCCCAACCTTCTTCAAAATATTAAGCATGATTTTAGCCAAATTCAAAGCCTTGAAGCGATGCGAAAGGCGGTTTTTCTCCGCAGCATCAAGCTGGGCAAGAGTTTTCTCAAGCCCCAGCGGGACGAAGAGGCTATCATAGCCAAAGCCCTTTTCTCCAAGCTCCCTGCAAAGCACCCTCCCATACATCCTCGCCTCAGCGCTAAAATTCCCCCATTTCGAACGCAAAGCCACCGCACAAACATAATGCGCCCCACTCTCCTCAAGTCCCCTTTTTTTAAGCTCTGCCATGAGTTTAGCCCGGTTAGCCGCGTCCGTTTTTTGCGAGGAATACCGCGCCGCATAAATTCCTGGCTCCCCTCCCAAAGCATCCACGCAAAGTCCGCTATCATCGCTCAAAACCACAGCCTCCTCATCCCGCAAGGCCTCAAAAACCGCCCGGGCCTTTATGAGGGCATTTTCCCTAAAACTCGTGCCATTTTCCTCTATCGCAAAGGGCTCTATCACTGAGTCCAGCGCGCACAGGGTGAAGCCCTGCAAGATGCTTTGAATTTCAACAATCTTATGCTTATTGCTCGTGGCTAGGATGATTTTCATCTCTCAATCCTTCTATCGCGGCTAAGATCCAAAAAAGCGTCATCTTACAACAACAAACTTTTTAAAGATTTAATCCAGTCTTAATCAAGCCTTAATGCAATGTTTTATAAAATCCGGCCCAAAATTCAACCCTAGGAACCACCATGCTAAAAAGCGTCCTGCCACTATCTTTCATCATCGCGACACGATTTTTCGGCCTTTTCATCGTTTTGCCCGTTTTGAGCCTTTATGCCTTGGAACTAAGGGGGGCAAACAGCCTTCTCATCGGCCTACTCGTAGGGATTTACGCCCTGATGCAAATGCTCCTGCAAACACCCTTTGGCATCCTAAGCGACAAAATAGGACGCAAAAAAACGATGCTTTTGGGGCTTGTCATTTTCATCATAGGCTCACTGCTTTGTGCGGGGGCAAATGACATCTACACCATGCTTCTGGGGCGCATTTTACAGGGCAGCGGCGCTATCGGCGGGGTGGCTAGCGCGATGATAAGCGACTTCATCCCCGAAGAAAAACGCAGCAAAGCGATGGCGATGATGGGCGGATTCATCGGCATAGCCTTCGCGGCTTCTATGGTGATTTCCCCTTGGATGAGTGCAAAATGGGGACTTTCAAGCCTTTTTGAGCTGAGTGCTGCCCTTTCTTTTTTTTGCATCATCTTGCTCTACACTGCCGTACCCAAAGAAGAAAAAATCACCCACACAGACGAAAAAACATCCCTTGTAAGCCTCCTCAAAGAAAAAAATTTAAGCCTCCTAAACGCCACAAATTTTTTGCAAAAAATGCTCCTTAGCCTTAGCTTCTTGCTCATACCGATTTTTTTGACTAAAAGCGCTTTCCAACTTCCCAAAGAAAATTTGTTTGAGGTCTATTTGGGGGCTATGTTGTTTGGATTTTTGGCTATGGGCTTTGCGGGGGCACTGGGTGAGAGAAGGGGCAAAAGCAAATTTTTGCTTCTTTTGGGAGTTTTGCTTTTTACTTCAAGCTACATCATCTTCGCCCTCTCGCCCCTTTTAGCTTCCTTAGAATGGGGGATTGGGGTCTTCATCAGCGGCGTGGTGGTTTTTTTCATCGCCTTCAATCTGCACGAGCCACTCATGCAGTCCTGCGCCTCTAAATTCTGCAAGGCTCACTCCAAAGGCGCGGCTTTGGGACTCTTCAACGTCTTTGGCTATGCGGGGGGTTTGGCTGGGGGTGTGGCTGGGGGTTTGATTTTAAAATTCCAAAATCCAACCCTGCTTTACGCTCTGGTTTTTCTTTGTTTGTTTTGGTTTTTAGCCCTTTGCTTTTTGAAAAATCCTAGCGATTTTAAGAATCTCTACCTCAGCGCCCAAAAACTAAGCCCATCAAAAAATCTTAAAGAACATCCCGCCATTGTGGAGGTTTATCAAAACACTGGGGGCTGGGTTGTGAAATTTGACTCGGCAAAAATCAGTCAAAAAGAGCTGGAAAAAATCCTAGCCTAACGCCCCTTTGCAAGCTCCACAATGCGAGCAACCACAGCCGAATCCTCCAAAGTAGAAATATCCTGCTTGAGCTCCTCTCCTCTGGCAATGGAGCGTAAAATTCTCCGCATGATCTTCCCGCTTCTCGTCTTAGGCAGTCCGGGCGTGTAGAGGATGTGCTCGATTTTTGCGATGGGTCCAATCTCTGCTCTTAAAATTTCGTTGAGCTCTTTTAAAATTTCAAGTTCCTCGGCGAGATTGGCGCTAGAATTTAAAACCACAAAGGCGAACAAACTCTCCCCCCTAATCTCGTCCAAAACACTCACCACAGCCGACTCGGCCACGCTTTTGTGCTTGGCCAAAGCCGACTCCACTTCTGCTGTGCCGATGCGATGCCCCGCGACATTGACCACATCATCCGTGCGTCCTGTGATAGTGATGTAGCCCCTCTCATCGTAAAAAGCGCCATCCCCGCTAAAATACACAGCCCTACCATCCTTCTTAGCCTGAGAAAAATAGCTCTGCTTGTAGCGCTCCTCATCACCCCAAATCCCCCTAATCATCGAAGGCCAGGGCCTAGTGATGCAAAGCAATCCATCCTCACCCACGCCCTTTTTATTCCCCTCCTCGTCAATAATTTCTGCAAAAATTCCCGGAAGCGGCAAGGTCGCGCAGCTTGGCTTTAGTGGCGTGGCGCCTGGCAGAGGGCTTATCATATGCCCACCCGTTTCGGTTTGCCACCAAGTATCCACAATGGGGCATTTCGACCCCCCCACGCCCTCATAAAACCAAGCCCAAGCGCTAGGATTTATCGGCTCTCCCACCGTCCCCAAAACCTCGAGCGTGCTCAAATCGTAATTCTTAGGCTCATCCGGCGCGTCTGCATAGAGCATCCTGATGGCCGTTGGGGATGTGTAGAATTTACTCACCTGATACTCCTCTATCATCCTCCACCATCTCCCAGAATTTGGATAAATCGGCGTGCCCTCATACATTATCGTCGTCGCCCCGCAAGCTAGGGGTCCATACACCACATAAGTGTGGCCTGTGATCCATCCCACATCCGCACTGCACCAGTAATTATCATAATCCTTAATGTCAAACACCCACTCCATCGTAAGCTGCGCCCACAAAATATAGCCCGCACTCGAGTGCATCACGCCCTTAGGCTTACCCGTAGAGCCTGAAGTGTAAAGCAAAAAAAGCAGATCCTCGCTCTCCATAATCTCAGGCTCACACTTGTATGATTCGTTTTTCACCAGCTCATTATAGACATAATCACGCCCCTTGATGTAGTCGATGGGCTCGCCGTTGCGTATGACGATGAGGACCTTTTCCACACTTTTACAGCCCTCGCTCAAAGCCTTATCCACCGCAGGCTTTAGCATGTAGGGCTTGCCGCGCCTGAAGGCCCCATCAGCCGTAACGACAAGCTTGGCTCCCGCATCCTCTATCCTATCTCTCAGAGCTTCGGGAGAAAAACCTCCAAAAACCACACTATGAACAGCTCCCACCCTCGCACAGGCTAGCATCACAATGGCACTTTCTGGGATCATCGGCATATAAAGCACCACTCTATCGCCCTTTTTGATGTCAAATCGTCTCAGCAAATTCGCAGCCTTGCAAACCTCGTGAAAAAGCCTGCGGTAGGTATAAACCTCATAATCTCCACGCTCTCCTTCAAAAACGATAGCGGCTTTATTGCGACGCGTTTTTTGATGCCGATCGAGACACTGGTAGCTCACATTAAGCGTCCCACCTTCAAACCACCTATAAAAAGGGGCCTTGTTTTCGTTTAAAACCTTAGAAAATGGGCTGAACCAAGAAATTTTCTCCAAGGCCATTTTTTTCCAAAAATTTTCAAAATCCTCCTGCGCTTCCTCGTAAAGATCATAATACTCGCAGATATTTTTGATTCGTGCGGACCTTGCAAAATTTTTATTGGGTTTGATGAGGGCATCAAAATTCATCTTAAACTCCTTGAAATTTTTACCCTCAATTGTATGAAAAGTTTAGAAATTTGCAATTCTATTCCAGAAATAATTTAAGAAAAAATTTAAATTTATGTATATTTTCGTAACAAAATTTAAACATTTATTTTATTGGATGAGGGGATGAAGAGGCATAAAATTCTGCCTATTTTGTAAGAAAGGTGTTTTTTGATCTTTCGCACCTCTAAATTTTCGTCATTTTTATCAAAATGGATGTAGGGAAAATTTGAAAGATTGTTTTGAAAAATTTCTTGCTCGCGGCTAAAGCGCCTGTAAATTTTCCAAAGCGTGAATGGTAGAGAAATCAAAGCGCGAGGATTTTTGTAGGCGCTTAAAAAAGCAAAGCCCAAACGATAGGCCAGTCCTTGCCTTACACATTCTGCCGCGCTGAGGGGGTGCTTTTGAAGATGGGCTTTAAAGTCTGCTAGCAGGTCCTTCAAATTCAAAGGATCCTTTGCCATAAATAAAAGCGATAAGGATTTGTCCAAAAAAATGAACAAAAAATAAGTGCGCATTTTTTCAAAGTCCTCCTGCGAATTTTCCTTAAAATAGTCCATCATATAGGCACTGCTCAAGATCCAGGACCTAGCCCATTGATAGGCCTTGAAGCTTTCAAAATCCCCGCAAGCCTTAAACAAATCATAATTATAAGACCTAGGAGAAATTTCATTCAAAGGATTCATCGTGCTGTTGGGATGAATTTGGTAGAGATATTTTTTTTGAGGGTAAAGATAAATTGTTTCCGCCCTCATAAAAAGCAAAATGCCAAAACAATGATCCTCATAGATGATGCCGTTGATGAATTTGAGCTTGATTTTTTTGAGAAAACTAAAATCAATCATCCCCTGCCAAACGAACCAAAACAACGGCTTTATCTGCGCCCTCTCAAACCACTGAGCCCGCGTGATGAACCCCTCCTCAGCGTAGGAAAAAATTCGCATCTGGCTGGGAGGGATTTTTTTAAGAGCGATGGTGCTAGAAATTTGATAATCAAACCACAAAACATCCGCGCCGATCATCCTTTCAACGCACTCTGCGACGCAGTCTCGCTCCAAAACATCATCCCCATCAACAAACTGAATGTAAGCGGGCTCTTGTATGCTTTGTTTGGGATTTTTGTAAATGCCTTTGATTTTTAGAGGGTTAGCGCCCTTCACGCCCAGCACCTCAAAACCCTCCAAGATCCCTTTTTTTACAAGCGTCTGCGTTTGCATTAGCAATTCAAGCGCGGCGTTTCTGGCGCTACTTTGTCCGCCATTTTCTTTATCGATGATGATGATACGCTCATCCTTTAGGGCGTATTCTTTAGCGAGGCGCAAAGAATCATCATCGCTACCATCATTGACAAGAACAATACACAAATGCGGATAGCTTTGAGCGATGAGGCTATCAAGACAAGCCGCGAGCATTTGATTTAAATTGTAAAAAGGTGCGATGAGAGCAACAGTTTTATCGGTATTTTCATTTAGCATTTTAGAACTTTAATGGAAATTTTTAATGCTATTTTAATTCAAAATTCACAAATCCAGGTTCAATTATCTGCGCTTTAAAAATTTCCTACCAAAACCTGAACTTTCCAAAAACAACAAAAGCCTAGACACCGCTTTGCAAAGACTGAGCTCAGGCTTTAGGATC
>NZ_JAUMZG010000048.1 GCF_030528245.1 Campylobacter sp. | reverse complement strand
TAGAGTAAGGAGGGTTTGACACGATAGCGTCAAAGGGCTCATCATCTTTATGCTTAGGCTCTAGGAGTGTATCGCCTAGGGCTATGTCAAAATTCTCAAAGCCTATATCGTGCAAAAGCATATTGATACGGCAGAGATTATAACTTGTGGGATTGATCTCCTGCCCAAAAAAGCCTTGCTTAATGTTGTCAATGCCCAGCACTTTGGCAAACTGCAAGAGCAGCGAGCCACTCCCACAAGCTGGGTCATAGACTTTATTGACGCTTTGCTTACCATAGCTTACAAGCCTTGCTAGTAGGTGGCTCACTTCTTGTGGGGTGAAAAACTCGCCCCCACTTTTGCCCGCACTACTTGCATACATACGCATAAGGTATTCATACGCATCGCCAAAGGTATCGATAGCATTATCACTATAATGCAAATCAAGCGTGGCTATTTCTTGCATTACTTGATAGAGCTTTTCGTTGCGTTTGAGTAGGGTCTCACCTAGCTTGTTGCTAGAATTGACATCAATATCGCTAAAGAGTCCTTTAAATTTAGCTTCACTTTGTGTGCCTCTGGTGGAGGCTTCTATCTGTGCGAAAACATTGCTTAGGGTTTGATTTAGGTTGGTGGTGTCTTGGGCGTGGGATTTTAGGACATTGCAAAATAGTTGGCTAGGGTAGATGAAAAAGCCCTTTGCATCAATGATAGCTTCGCGGTTTTCTGGGCTCTCATCTATCTCTTCATCGCTTAAATTTTCATAAGCGTTAGGGTGTTCCCCCCCCCCCCCGTTTGTAATGGGGCAGGGTCTATGCCTTGCTTGCTATTGATATGGGCGGCTAGATTTTCGCTAATGAAGCGGTAAAAAAGCATACCTAGCACATACATTTTGAAATCCCAGCCATCGACACTTCCGCGCAAGTCATTAGCGACTTTCCAAATGGTAGAGTGCAGGGCGCTTCGCTCGGTGGTTGTACTTTGAGTGGTGGGGCTTGGCATTGTTTGTCCTTTATGGTTTGAATTTGAAAGTTTATGAATGTAAGTTTATTGAATTTTATTAACATTAAGCCTTTGGTTTTTGCTAGAATTCGCAGATCGAGGAGAAGACAATGAAAAAATTTTTACTTGTTTTTTTGATGTTTTTGGGTGTTGTTTGGGCGGAGGATCCCATCATCAACGTCGTCAATAGCGGCGTGGTGCTGCCTAAAATCATCGTGAAGGATGCTTCAAATTTAGACGATGCGAGACTGAGGCAGAGTTTTTATAACATCCTTGTGAATGACTTACGAGTGAGTTCCAATTTTGAGGTGGTGGGTGAGGGGAGCGAGAATCTTAACTATACCTTTGAATACGCCCTCTCAAAGAGTGGCAATTCTTTGAGCTTGGATGTCAAAATTAAGGCCGGCGATGTAGAAAAATCCCGCCAAATTTACACGCTCAATGGCCTAGATCAGTATCCATTTTTAGCGCACAAGGGCGTTAAAGAATCGGTGAAATTTTTAGGTTTAGCGCCTGTTGAGTGGATGGATCATAAAATTCTCATCGCAAGGACGAATTCGTCCAAACGCAGTCAAATCATCATGGCAGATTACACGCTAACCTACCAAAGGGTGATAGTGGACGGGGGTTTGAATTTATTCCCCAAGTGGGCCAATGAGGCGCAAACGATGTTTTACTACACGGCATATGATCACGATAAGCCCACGCTTTTCCGCTTTGATCTGACAAGCAATAAGGCGACAAAAATTCTTTCAAGTGGCGGCATGGTCGTAGCTAGCGATGTGAGTCGTGATGGCAGCAAACTTTTGGTTACGATGGCGCCGCAGGATCAGCCTGATGTGTATTTATATGATTTGAATGCTAAAAATTTGACGAAAATCACGAATTATTCGGGCATCGATGTCAATGCAAATTTCATCGGCGAGGACGAGTCGAGGGTGGTTTTCGTTTCCGATCGCTTGGGCTATCCAAATATCTTCATGCAAGCGCTTGGGAGCACTTCTGCTGAGCAGCTTGTGTTTTACGGGAGGAATAATTCTGCCGTTTCGACCTACAAAGATTTTTTTGTTTATTCCAGCCGAGAGCCCAAACAAACGGGAGTTTTTAACATCTACCTGCAATCTGTCAGCAGCGACTCCATCCGACAGCTTAGCGCCAATGGCAAGAATTTATTCCCTCGTTTTTCAAGCGATGGTGGGAGTATCGTTTTTGTGAAGCATTTGGGAGCGCAAAGTGCACTGGGTGTGATAAGGGTGAATGCGAATAAAACTTTTTATTTTCCCTTGAAGGTGGGAAAAATTCAATCGATTGATTGGTAATTTTTTAAATTTTTGTTAGCATTAATTAAATTTTGAGTATAATTTTTGGGAATTTTAAATCAAATTTTTGAAAGGTCTAAAATGAAAAAAGTTCTTTTTGCTTCGGTTGCAGCTTTTGCAATTTTAATCAGTGGTTGTAGTACTAAAAGTACTAGCGTGAGCGGCGATACTGGCGTTGACGGAAGTCGTGGCTCTGGTGGTAGTGATGGCTGGGATGTCGATTCTAAAATTTCTCAGCTTAATGATACCCTTGGAAAAATCTATTTTGATTTTGACAAATTTAATATCAGGGGCGATATGCAGTCGGTCATCAGCACGAATGCCAATATTTTCAACACTGAGGTCAGTGGCGTGAGCATCACGGTGGAAGGAAACTGCGATGAGTGGGGAACTGATGAATACAATCAAGCCTTAGGATTGAAAAGGGCTAAGGCGGTTAAGGATGCCTTGATTTCTCGAGGTGTTAATTCTGATAGGATAGCCGTAAAAAGCTATGGCGAGACCAACCCTGTGTGCACCGAAAAAACTAAGGCTTGTGATGCGCAAAATCGTCGTGCGGAATTTAAATTATCAAGATAATTGATGAAAAAAATAATATCAGCGGTCCTGTTGGGGGCTGCTTTTATTCATGCGGAAACTTCAGCCTTTGATGCGGGAAATTTGACGAGCAACTCCCCTTATGGCTTGACCTCTAACGAAAAAATGTTTAAAGAAAAACTCGATGCTTTGAGCAACGACTATTCTCACGTTAATGCGATAATCAACCAAACGAACGAAAGATTGGAAGGCTTGCAAAGTATGCTTGAGGGCATTAATTCTCAGTATGCTAAGTCGAATTCGCGTCTTTTGCAGCTTGAGACAAATAGTGAAAATTTTGAAAACAATCTCACTTTAGAGCTTCAAAATCTCAAAAAATATGTTGAAGAAAGTAGAAAAATTCAGGAAGCCAACAATAAGCAGGTTAGGAAAATTCTAGTCGAACTGAGTTCTTTGGTGGATTCTGTCAATGCGAACTATGTTGCTAAAAATGAGCTGAGTGATTTTAATGCAACCCTTAAAAAAGCTCCCGTCCCTCCTGCGATTTTGGACGATAATATCTCAAGCAGCGCGAACAAACAAACAAAAGAAGTTGAGCCTGTTGATGAGGGCTGGAAAAAGAAAAATGGCGGTGAAATTTTAGATCTGGCCATCAAAGATTTTAACGATAATCTTCTTGACGCGGCGAGGGTAAAATTCAACCACCTCATCAGTACGGGTTACAAGCCTGCAAGGGCGACATTTTGGCTTGGTGAGATTGAGTATAAGCAAAAAAACTACAACAACGCCATCGCGTATTACAAGAAAAGTTCCGCCATCAGCACAAAGGGCAACTATGTCCCCAAGCTTTTGTATCACACAGCGATTTCTCTGGATAAAGTGGGCGATACGAAAAGCGCCAATGGCTTTTACAAGGCCTTAAAGACGAATTACCCCAATTCGCCCGAAGCGAAGGCTTCACCCGATCGAAAATAAAGGAAAAAAAATGAGATTAGAAAAAAATAATGTCGTATCTATGTTTTACGAGCTCAAGGATGCGAGTAGTAATGAAATTTTAGAGTCCAACCTCCACTCCCAGCCCCTTTCTTTCATACTTGGAAAGGGTCAAATTTTGGAGGGTTTGGAAGAGGAAATTCTAAAGCTTGATTGCCCGACCAATGCTGACATCATCATCAAAAAGGACAAGGGCTTGGGAGAGTATGATATCGCAGCCGTGCAAACCCTTCCCAAAGAGCAATTTGCGGGCATCGACCTAAAGATTGGCATGGAGCTTTTTGGCGAGGGAGAAAATGGCGAGACCGTGCGCGTGAGCGTGAAGGAAATCACCGATAAAGAAGTAACGATAGACTACAATCACCCCTACGCGGGCAAGGATTTGCTTTTCAGTCTTAACATCATCGATGCCAGAGCTGCCACAGAGGATGAAATTCTCACGGGCATCATCGCTGGCGGTGGGGGTTGCTGCGGTGGCGGCGGGCATCATCACGGAGGACATGGCGGCGGCTGCTGCGGTGGCGGCGGCGGTTGCGGTTGCCACTGATGAATTTTGCCTTTATTTTTGCTGGTCAAGGCTCTCAAAATGTCGGCATGGGTAGAGAATTTTACGAGCATTCTCTCAAGGCGCGAGAATTTTTAGAGCAAGCGAGCGATTTTTGCGAGATAAATTTCAAGCGTCTTCTTTTTACTGAAAATGATGATTTGGATAAAAGCGAATTCACCCAGCCCGCGATAGTTTTAAATTCCCTGATGACCTATTTTGCCTTGCTTGAAAAAGAGCCAAAGTTGAAAGCCAAGCTTTCTCTTGGGCATTCTTTGGGAGAATTCTCAGCCCTTGCGGTCAGTGGAGCCTTTGATTTTTTGCGGGTTTTGGATTTGGTGCGCAAACGCGGGATTTATATGCAGGCAGATTGTGTGAAGATCCAAGCTGGGATGATGGTGGTTTTAGGTCTTGAGGATGCAGCGGTTGAGCAAATTTGCAAAGAGGCTCAGAGTGAGGGTAAGAGCGTTTATGCGGCAAATTATAATTGCGATGGGCAGCTTGTCGTGGCGGGCTTGAGGTCCGATTTGAGAGCCCTAGAGGGCAGCTTTAAAAATGCGGGGGCAAAACGAGTGATGCTTTTGAATATGAGCGTGGCAAGTCATTGTCCCCTGCTTCAAAACGCTTCGAATGAGTTGGCTCATGAGCTTGAAAATTTGCTAAAAGCCCACTTTAGTCCCGTTATTTCTAATGTCAATGCCAAGCCTTACACCGACAAAACTCAGGCCCTAGCCCTGCTCAAGTCCCAGCTCGTCTCTCCCGTGCTTTACAAGCAAAGCATTAAAAGCGTCGAGGACGCGGTGGACGCTTTTGTAGAATTTGGCTCGGCAGTGCTCAAGGGCCTGAATAAAAAAATCAGCCCCAAAAAAACTCACGCTTTGACAACCCTAAACGAAATGGATGAATTTTTAAAGCTTGTAAAATGAAAACTCCCTCCCTTTGGTGTGATTTTATAGAAAATGACTTTTTGGACCGAGAATTTCCCCAGCTTTTGGTGAGCAAAATCAACGGCGCCACCTCCAACCCAGCCATCTTCAAGGCCGCCCTCTCCTCCCCCAGCTACACGGACAAAATCGCCAAGCTCAGGGGCAAAGGACCCAAAGAAATTTACGAAGCCCTAGCCATACAGGACATCCAAAAGGCCGCGGACAAGCTCGCTTTCAAATTCGCCCAAGGGGATGATGGCTTCATCAGCCTTGAGATCGACCCCCGCCTCCATGACAACGCCGCCCTTAGCATCGGCGAGGCGAAGCGGCTTTATAGCGCCATCGCCAAAGAAAATTTGATGATGAAAATCCCCGCCACCCCAGCATCCTACGAGGCGATGTTTGAGCTGATGAAAAGCGGCATCCATGTCAACGCCACGCTCATCTTCTCCCCCGAGCAGGCGCGGCTTTGCTTTGAGGCACTGAGTGAGGGGCTGAGGGCCTTCCGCCGCAGTCAGTTCTCCGCCTTCAAGTCGGGCGAGATTCCCAAAGAGCCCAGCGCGGTGATTAGCATTTTTGTCAGTCGCCTAGACACAGCCCTAAATTCGCAGCTTAAGGAGAAAAATCAAATCGGCATTCTCAACGCCACCCAGGCCTACCAGCACATTATGGATGGGGGCGAGGGGCGAATTCGTCCGCTTTTTGCCAGCACGGGCGTGAAGGATGCGACCCTGCCGAAGGATTATTACATCAAGGCCTTGCTTTTTGAGGGCGCTATCAATACCGCTCCTCTTGATGCCATCCGTGCTTTTCGTGGTGGAGATTTTCAAATTCCAAGCAGTACGAGGCCCCATCACCTGCTTTCGCAAGAAAAACTGAACCAAGCCTATAAAAATTTACTTTCTGAGGGTTTGAATGCCTTTTGCGTGGCCTTTGAGGATATTTTGAAAGCGTTTTAGTAAGATTTATAAAGCGAAGCTTGCCCCCAAATCGGAGGCAAAATTCTCAAAAACGAAGCTTGCGCAAGGAACAAGGCCCCCGCCAAAAACCCTCCGCAGGGTTGAACCTTCCCCGAAGAAGACAAGCGCCCCAAGCGGGACAATTCCCCGCAGGGTTAAGCCCTCATCAAGAGACAAATCTCACCCGCAGC